>JALOTO010000130.1 GCA_025457845.1 Thermoplasmata archaeon
CGTGGCCCCTATGCTCAACAAGACCATGCTGTACATGTCCCTCCCGAGGATGTCCGTCCCGAAGATGTGGACGATGCCTGTGGCCTCCGACGGCTCGACGGAAGGAGGGAGGAGGGCATCGTCACGGTTCACGTCGAGCCAAGGGTCCTCCAACGTCACGATGCGAGGTGCGAGCAACGCAAGAACGCAGAGGAGGGCGAAGACGGCCATGGCCGTCATCCCCGGCTTCGACCTGCGGTAGGACACCAAGACGCCTCTGACGAAGGCCAGAACTTCATCCATCCCCAGGTGCCGGCGTGCAGGGTGACTCGGTGGGCCCGCAGCAGCCGATGGGGGGAAGGACTGTGAGTCCCCCGTCGCGCAGGCGCCGTGCGATGCGAACCATACCACGAACTGCACTGACAGGATGGTCACGAGTACAATCGTGGACATGGCCACAACAGCTGCCGTCATGACCGCGGGGTCCCCATGGTTGGCGGCATACCAAAGCATCGTTCCGAGCCCATCGAACGAACACGAATTCTCAGCGGCGATCACGCAGCACATCGCCCACGACACGAAGAACAGCGGCAACGGCATGGTGGGCCCGAGGACCGTGGTCACGTACGCCCTGATCCCTCTTGGATGTGTGGCGGCAGGTGGAGAGGCAGGGGCCCTGGCCATCCCGCCTCGACCGCGGTGGAAGAGGAGTATGTACATTCCCAGCGTCGGGACCAGCGCGCCTAGGAGTGGTATGCCCGACGATCGCACCATGCTGACCATGGAGGTCCAGCTGTGCCAATGGAAGATGGGCTGGCGCAGAATGTCTGCGTCCGTCATCGTGGCGGTCTCTGCAGCTGACATAGGGTTCATCAGCAACAGCAGCACGCCGAGCCCCGAGGCGGGAATCGCGGCAATGAGTATGGAGAGGACCGAGATGGTCCTCGCGGACAGCCTGTCCTGACCTCTCGACAGGTGCATGGATATAGGGGTGCCGATTACGACCGAGAGAAGGAGCACCGAAAGGAGAAGGAAGATCGTGCCCGCGGCGTAGTCTGGCAGTATGTCTGATACCTCATCTCCGGTCAACGATATCGAGAGGTCGCCTCTGGTCGTGTCGCTGAGGAAGTCGATGTACTGCATCGCTAGAGAATAGTTCAGCCTGAGGTCCTCCACGATGCGCCACTCATCTGCCGAGACATATGGGCCTGCAGGGGGCGGCAACATGTGAGTTGCCCCCGACGGGCTGACGCGGATGGCGATGAATATGACGGTCAGTATCAGATAGAACACCGCGACGACTGTCAGTCCCTTCTTCAGAATCGCGACGGGTCCAATCCGCGCAACCGCACCCACCAGACTCACCCATCGACATTCAATGAGACTACGCTATAAGAATCGGACGAATCCACCTCCGCGGGCGTCTCCGCACGCCGTGGAGCCGCCCGGCAGAACTCTGATTGCCACCCCAGCAACATAATATAGAACGGTCATCCAATACTCCGCCCGTGAAAGAGAAGCTGGTCAGGATAGCCGAGGAGGTCATGGACGCCTACAGGCTCCTCCCCAAGGACTTCGGCGGGCACATCGAGGTCGGGAGGGGGGCGAGCGGCTCGGCTACCTCCAGGATCGACAGGTGGGCCGAGGACATAGTCCTCGGGCTGGTCGAGAAGGAGAGGCTCGAGCTCAACGTCCTGAGCGAGGAGCGGGGCTTCATCGACCGGGGCTTCAAGAGGACCATGGTCCTCGACCCGATCGACGGCACGCTGAACTGCACCAGGGGCATCCCGTTCTTCTCCGTCTCCATGGCCGTCTGCACCAAGACCATGTCCGACGCCGACCTGGCCGTCGTCAAGAACCTCTACACCGGCGACACCTACACCGCCGGCAGGGGCAGAGGGGCCGAGCTCAACGGCCACAGGATCGCGGTCTCGAAGTACAGCAGGGACGACTCGGTCTTCCTCATGTTCGACGGGCTCGACGTCGCCCCCGAGTCGGAGAAGGTCAAGCAGCTCGCGAGGAGGGTCAGGACCATGGGGTGCGCCTCCCTCGAGATGAGCCTGGTCGCCCAGGGTTCCGCCCAGGCGCACTACATGAACTGCACCAACTTCAAGAGGATGATACGCGTTGTTGACATCGCCGCCAGCGCCCTGATACTGCGCGAGGCGGGAGGCGAGGTCGTCGACCTGAAGGGCGACAAGCTCGACATGGAGCTCTCGCTCGAGGACAGGAAGAACTTCCTCGCATACGGTGACCCGAGGGTCAAGGAGCTGGTCCTACGAGGATAGGGATAACGGGGACGCCCGATCTCAGGAACTTCAAGCCCGTCGCGAAGAACGTCATCGACGCCCTCAAGCTCAAGGGGGTCGACTACATGGTCGACGAGGTCGTCGCGACGGAGCTCGGTGAGAGCGGCACGAAGATCTCCAAGATGAAGGCCGATGTCATCATCACCGTCGGCGGGGACGGGACCATCCTGCGCACGCTGCGGGAGACGGACAGGCCCATACTCGGCGTGAACGCGGGCGTGCTCGGCTTCCTGACCGAGGTGCAGCCGAGCGACGTCCACACCGCGATCACTAGGCTCCTCGGCGGCAAGTACTCCATCGACGAGAGGCTCAAGCTCAAGACGGTCATCGACGGGAAGCGCATCGAGGACGCGACCAACGAGACGGTCATCCACACCTCGCAGATCGCCAAGCTGAGGCACTTCGCGATATCGATAGACGACACGCCCGCGACCGAGATGCGCGCGGACGGGATCATTGTCGCGACGCCCACCGGGTCGACCTGCTACGCCATGAGCGTCGGGTCGTCCATCATCGACCCGAGGGTCGAGGCGCTGGTCTTCGCGCCCATAGCGCCCTTCAGGCTCTCGGCCAGGCCGCTGGTCGTCCCGGCGAAGAGCCACATATCGGTCACGGTCAAGGACCCGAGGGCGTGCACTCTCGTGGTCGACGGGCAGCGGGAGAGGGCGCTGAAGGGGCACGAGGAGATCGTCTTCACCGGGTCCGAGAAGAAGGCGAGGTTCGTCACGTTCAACAAGGACGACTTCTACATCAACCTCGAGCAGAAGCTGATGACGTGGTCGCCGTACGGGACCAGAAGGGAGTGAGTGCGCAGGATGGCAGCCAGGGCCGTTCCCGTCGTGAGGGTCGACTATCCGAAGCTGTGGTTCATCGTCGGGACCGTCGCGCTCGCGGCGGCAACGGCGTACGCGGCATGGAGCGCGTGCGTCTCCATCGAGGACTTCGGGACCATGTTCTGGACCGGGACCGCGATCGTCGCTGGAGCGCTCATGGGACTGCTCTTCCTCCCACCAATCTTCACATCCCACATGCTTGGGGCCAGGGAGATCAGGCTGAGGATGGGGCTGCTGATGAACGTCGCCGTCCCCTACGAGTGGGTCACCGACGTCCGGGCGACGACCGTGAAGCGCGGGACCCTCGGCTTCGGCCTCGGGGTCAGGTACTCGTCCATCCTTTCGACCGTCTTCGCCCTCTCCGCGACGGAGGGTCTGATCGCCCTCAGGCTGGATTCCGACCACGACCTGGGCGGGCTCCTGCGGCCGAGGGTCTCACAGGTCGTCCTCAGCGTCAGGGACCCGGAGGGGGTCATGTCGGTGATCAGGCAGAGGAGCGCCGAGGCGCGGGAGAAGGCCTGAGATGCCGCTCTTCGACCTCTTCAAGGACAAGCGCTCGGAGGTGCACTCGATCAGGAAGCGCACCCTCAAGATGATCATGGAGGCGTCCAAGTCCAGCTTCCCGAACGAGTTCGGCGGGATGATGAGGGCGGACGAGGGAGTCATAGGCGAGCTGCTCCTCGTGCCGGGGACCGAGAGCGGGGAGAGGTCCGCCCTGTTCAAGTTCCACAACCTCCCGGTCGACTTCAGCGTCGTCGGGACGGTGCACTCCCACCCGACGGGGTCCTGCAGGCCTTCCGAGGCGGACCTCGACCTCTTCAGGCGCAGAGGATGGGTGCACATCATCGTCTGCATGCCCTACGACATGAGCAGCTGGAGGGCGTACAACGGGCGGGGCGAGCCGATGCACCTGGACGTGGTGTGAAGCATGCCGACGGAGAAGCCACGGACTCAGAGTATATAAACAACCTGTCATCGTAATGACAGCCTCTTTATAAACGACCTGGCATCGTGATGACATCCAAGGGCGGTTCCAGCAGCCCGGTTCAGCCCCCGCGGCTTCCAGGCTACGCATAGCGGCGAATTACCTGTTCCAACTTGCTCAGCATCACATGGACCTTTGGCTTCTGCGGGTCCACCAGGAGCATGATGTCGTTCCCGACCAGCGCGCCGAGCTTCTCCCTGGTGGCGAACATCCCCCCGCCCCTGCTTCCCTTGTGGGTCTTCCCTTCGACGAGGAACTCGTACTCGACTCCGACCTGGTCCCCGACCGCCGTGACCTTGGTG
>JALOTO010000131.1 GCA_025457845.1 Thermoplasmata archaeon
TGGACACCTCAGTGTAGGACCCCGAGTCCTCCCTCGGGAAGGCCGCCTTGAGATAGGCGAGGACCGAGGAGGAGTACGCTTCGGATATCCTGGTCTCGTTGACCGGGAATTCGTCCCACTCGGAGACGACGGACTGTGCCCTCGCTGCCGCGCACAGATGGACCTCGTCCAGGACGGATGATATCGAGGCGACCATGTCCTCGACCATCCTCTCCCTCTTCTCAGCGTCCGCCTCGTCCAGCTCCCTCTCGGCGAAGTACGCCCCGGCGGCGACTGACGCCATGAGCGCCAGCACGGCTATGACCGAGAACGACACCTGGCCGGTCCTGTCCTGCCCCAGACGGCTGTACCTGCCCGACAGGTCGAGCATGCTGTTTGGTGCTTTCAACTCCAATCCCGGCCCGAGGACGGACCCGGGCGTCCTAAAGGGCCCCTGCTACACGTAGGCTACGTCGGAGGACCCGTGGGACCCGGAAGAGAGCATCTGGCCTAGTGTTAAATATCGACTAAGCGTTCCGATGACAAAGGATGGGATACCGTGGAGGCCGAGGAGACTCTCCTTCTGATATTCATCGCGTTCCTCGCCGCCAAGGTCGGCGGGGAGCTGATGGAGAGGCTCAAGCTCCCGGCGGTCACCGGTGAGCTGATGGCGGGGATAATCCTCGGGCCCACGCTCCTCAACCTCATAACTTCCGATGCCACCTTCTTCGACGTCCTGGCGCAGCTCGGGGCGACCTTCCTGCTCTTCTCCGTGGGGATGGAGATCAAGCTCTCCGAGCTCAGGAAGGTCGGGCTGACCGCGGGTGCCGTGGCCGCCCTAGGCGTGGTCTTCCCGTTCGTGATGGGCTACTACGTCTCCAAGCTGCTCTTCGTCTCGTCCGTCGAGGCCATGTTCATAGGGGCCGCCCTCGTGGCGACCAGCGTCGGCATAACCGCGAGGGTGCTCGAGGACATGGGGATGATCCATTCGACCGAGGCGAAGATCATCCTCGGCGCGGCCATCATAGACGACATACTCGGGATGATCGTCCTCACCCTCGTCAGCGGGACCGCGGCGGGCAGCCTCGAGATGCTGGACATAGCGATCGTGATAGGCGAGGCCGTCTGCTTCGTCGCCATCGTGGTCATACTCGGGACGCGCATGGTGAGGTACGCGTCCGGCAAGAGGGACATCAGGGCGGACAAGACCACGAACGGCGACTGGGCCATCCACTACAGGACGAGGGCGTTCAAGCGGGACAGCTGGCTCGACAAGCTCGTGCAGAAGCAGGCGCCCTTTGTCATCATTCTCATCGTCATGTTCGGGCTGTCGGCCCTCGCGTCCTTCGTCGGCCTCGCCGCGATCATAGGCGCGTTCTTCGCCGGGCTCATCTTCTCGGACACCAAGGACACCTACGAGCTCGAGCACAAGTTCGAGCCCATCAACATCCTGCTCGTCCCGTTCTTCTTCGTCGTCATGGGGGCCAAGGTCGACCTGACGAACATAGTGGACGTCGCCCCTCTGGCGATCGTCATCACGGTCATCGCGATCCTCGGGAAGCTCGTCGGCTGCTCCCTCGGAGCGGCAAGGAAGGGGGAGAGGACCGCGCTCATCGTCGGGGCGGGCATGGTCCCCAGGGGAGAGGTCGGAATCGTCGTCGCCATGATCGGGCTGAGCATGGGGACCGTGACCCAGAACGTGTACACCGTCATCGTCCTCATGTCGATAGTGACCACGCTCTACGCGCCGTTCCTCATACGGACTATCATCAAGGCCGAGTCGAAGAAGCCACAGAGATGGTGACCCCTAGTCCGCGCGCTCGGACATCGTCCTGAGGAAGTCGGCCAGGTGCGCGGCGAGGGTCGCGTTGTCCGTGAATCCGCACGCGTTCAGGTCGGAGGAGGCCAGGAGGGCCGCAGTCCCGTCGCTTATCACATCGGTCGCGATGAGGGCGTTCCTCCTCACGGCGGTGAAGGCCTTCGGGACCTTCACGAAGGGCTTCGTGATCACGGTGACCTCGACCCCCCTGGACGCGGCCGCCTGGAAGCGCTTGCTCAGGCGCCTCCGCACCTCCGGGAACGACGGGGACGAGATGACGAAGCTGGTCTCCGCCTTGTCAATCATCTCGCCGATCTTGTCGAGGACCCGGTCCTTGCCCATGATGGTGTACACGAGCTGGGGGACGCCCCTCTCGGACAGGATGTCCTTGACGGTGTCGAGCTTCCCGAAGGCGTCCTCGACCTCCGCGACGAACCGGTCGGAGAGCTCCGACGGCGGGACGGGCACGAACGAGCGGGGACGGCCTTCCTTCTCCCGGGCGAAGCCGCGCTTCACCAGCCCCTCGAGGACCCGGTAGGCGGATGTCCGTGGTATCTGTCCGAGTTCTGAGACAAGAGACGGCGTTGATGAGCCTAGGACCACGAGGGCGACATAGGCCCGGGCCTCGTACTCGTTCAGGCCGAGTTTCGAGAGGGTACCAGCTACCTTGAGGTAGTCCTCCATCAGCTCGTCCGCGTCCCTTCCCAGCTTCGCCATAACCGATTTCAGGTCCATCTGTAGCTAGATGCGCTACACAACATTTAAATCATTCTCTCAAGAATTAACCCGCGGGGATAGGGATAGAAATGCTCACCCAAGAGTGCCATGTGCCAGCAGGACTCCCGAAGAAGACCGAGAGCCTCTGCCCTGAATGCCTCGCGATCATACCAGCGACCATCAAGGAGGACGGCGGGAAGGTCGTCATGGAGAAGTCCTGCCCGAAGCACGGTCCGTTCAAGGACGTCGTCTGGTCGGATGCGGCCATGTACAAGCGCGTCGAGAAGTGGGCCAAGGACGGGATAGGGGTCAAGGACCCGGCCATACCGAAGGCCAAGCAGTGCCCGTTCGACTGCGGCCTCTGCGACCTGCACCTCAGCCATGTGGCGCTGGCTAATGTCGACCTGACCAACAGGTGCAACCTCAAGTGCCCGATCTGCTTCGCCAACGCCAACTCCGCAGGGTACGTCTACGAGCCGGACTACGACACCCTGATCAACATGCTCAAGATGCTCAGGGCCCAGAAGCCGGTCCCGACCCCCGCGGTCCAGTTCTCCGGCGGGGAGCCGACCATCCACCCGAGGTTCTTCGACATCATCAAGGCGGCCAGGGAGATGGGCTTCGCCCAGGTCCAGGCCGCCACGAACGGCATCGAGTTCGCCAAGGACATAGAGTTCTGCAAGAAGGCCCAGGACGCGGGCCTGAACACGATCTACCTGCAGTTCGACGGGCTCAGGCCCGAGATTTACGTGCGCGCGAGGGGCAAGGACCTCCTCGAGACCAAGAAGAAGGTCATCGAGAACTTCAGGAAGCTCCCACACCACCCATCCATCGTCCTCGTCCCGACCGTGGTCAAGGGGGTCAACGACGACCAGGTCTGGCCCATCATGCGCTTCGGGCTCGAGAACATAGACGTGGTCAGGGGGATCAACTACCAGCCCGTCGCCTTCACCGGGCGCATAACCAACGAGGAGCTGAAGGAGGGGAGGTACACCATACCCGACCTCATACACGACATCGACAGGCAGAGCAAGGGCCAGGTGGCCGTATCGGACTGGTTCCCGCCTTCGACCGTGGCCGCCGTCTCCGAGCTGGTGAGCGCCATCGCTGGCAGGGACATGGTAACGTTCACCAACCATGTGCACTGCGGGATGGCCACCTACATGTTCGTCAAGGACGCGGACAACGTCGTCCCGCTGACCAGGTTCGTCGACGTCGACTCCCTCTTCGACGAGCTGTACGGCCTCGCGAAGAAGGCGAGGGGGAAGAGGGTCCAGCTGTTCACCAAGGTCAAGGCCTACAACACCCTGAAGAGGCACCTGGTCAAGGACAAGATCCCGGACGGCATGGACACCGTGGAGTTCCTCAAGGTCCTCCAGAGGGTCTTCAGCGAGGACACCAAGAAGGGGCTGTCCAAGTTCAGCTGGAAGATGATGTACGTCGGCGCGATGCACTTCCAGGACGCGTACAACTACGACATCGAGAGGGTCAAGAGGTGCAACATCTGCTACACCACGCCGGACATGAAGATCATACCGTTCTGCGCGTACAACTCGGGCCCGGTCTACAGGACCGAGGTCGAGAAGAAGTTCTCCGTGCCCATCGCGGAATGGAGGAAGAAGCACGGGGACCAGTACACCTGAGGAGGGTGCGACATGAAGACCAGCAAGCTCGACGAGTTCGAAGTGGATATCTCAAAGTGCATGCACTGCGGGGCGTGCGTAGGCTCGTGCCCCGTGAACGCCATCTACCTCAACGAGGTGGTCCTGGAGTTCAACGACGACTGCACGATGTGCAAGAGGTGCATCAAGGTCTGCCCTGTCGGGGCGATCAGCATCGCGGAGGATGAGTAGGATGGCCGACTACGACGTCGTGGTCGTCGGCGCCGGACC
>JALOTO010000132.1 GCA_025457845.1 Thermoplasmata archaeon
GTCACGTTGACCGCATCGGGCGCCTTCGTCTTGCATATGTCCATTGCGTACGGGCACCTCGGGTGGAACCTGCAGCCCGGAGGGATGTTCGACGGGTCCGGCCTCTCGCCCTTGAGGATGATCTTCTCGGTCTTCATCCTCGGGTCGGGCTTCGGGACGACCGATATGAGCGCCTTGGTGTACGGGTGGCGCGGGTTCTTGACCACGTCCTCGCTCGGACCGAGCTCGACGATCTTGCCCAGGTACATGACCCCTATCCTGTCGCTGAACACGTACGCGACACCCAGGTCGTGCGTGATGAACAGGAAGCTGAGGCCCTTCTTCTCCCTGAGGTCCAGCATGAGCTTCAGTATCTCGGACCTGATGGACACATCGAGCATGGAGACCGGCTCGTCCGCGACAAGGAACTCGGGCTGCAGCACGAGCGCGCCCGCGATGCCGATCCTCTGTCTCTGGCCACCGGACGTCTCGTGCGGGTACCTCCACATGAAGTCCTTCGGCGGCCTGAGGCCTGCGTCCTCGAGCGCCTTCTCGACCATCTTCTCCCTCTCCGTCTCGTTCTTGCCTATGTTGTTGACGACGAGGGGCTCGGCGATTATGTCGTAGATGGACTGCTTCGGGTTGAGCGACTCGTACGGGTCCTGGAAGATGATCTGCATCTTCTGTCTCATGAGCTTCATCCTGTGCTTCGGCAGGGTCCTGATGTCCAGGCCGCCCTCCGCGACGATCTTCTGGGCCTGTGCGGCGGTGATCTTGCGCTTGGCGACGGCGTCCTTGGTCATTTCCTGGAGCATCTTCTCCCTGCCGGCGCCGAAGTACCTTATGGCCCCGCCCGTCGGCTCGACCAGCCTCAAAATCGCCTTCCCGGTCGTGGTCTTGCCGCAGCCGGACTCGCCCACGAGGCAGAATATCTCCCTGTCCCTGATGTTGAACGAGACGCCATCGACGGCCTTGACCCATCTCTGCTCCTTGGATACGAGGCCTTCCACGAACCCCTTCCTGACGGGGAACCAGACATGTAGGTTCTTGACGACGAGCACATCCTTGGCCATCTCAGGCACCTCCCGCATTCCCTACGAAGTGGCACGCGACCCAGTGGCCGTCCTCCACCTCTACGAGTGGCGGCTCCTTCTGCTTGCACAGCTCCTGCACCGCGTAGCACCTCGGGGCGAACCTGCACCCGACCGGCGGGTTGATCAGGTTCGGCGGGTTGCCAGCTATCGAGGCAGGCATCTTCTTCTCGCCCTTGATGTTCGGGAACGCCGCGATGAGCCCCTTCGTGTAGGGGTGCTGGCCGTTGGCGAACACCTTCGTCGCCGTCGAGCGCTCGACAATCTTCCCGGCATACATGATGCAGAGGTAGTCGCAGGTCTCAGCTAGGACGGACAGGTCGTGTGAGATGATGATCATGGCCAGCTCCAGCTCCTTCTGGAGGTTCTTGAGCAGCTGGAGGATCTGAGCCTGGATCATGACGTCGAGGGCGGTCGTCGGCTCATCCGCGATGACCAGTCTCGGCCTGCACGCGAGCGCCATGGCGATCATGACCCTCTGCCTCATGCCTCCCGAGAACTCGTGAGGATACTCCCTTATCCTGTTCGGGTTGATGCCGACGAGCTCGAAGAGCTCCTTGACCCTTCGCATGGCCTTCTCCTCGTCGATCTTCTCGTGCAGGAGGATCGGCTCCACGATCTGGTCCCCGACCCTCTTCACAGGGTTCAGGGCGTTCATTGCCCCCTGGAAGACTATGGATATGTCCCTCCAGCGTATGGCCCTGAGCTTGTCGCCCGTGACCCTCGCCATGTCCTGCCCCATGAAGTTGATCTGCCCGCCCGCGATGTATCCGTTGGCAGGCAGCAGCTTCATTATGGAGAGCGCAGCCGTGGTCTTGCCACACCCAGATTCTCCGGCAAGCCCCATTGCCTGGCCCTTCTCGAGCGAGAAATCGATGCCATCGACGGCCTTCAACGTTCCTTCCTGAGTCTTGAAGTAGGTCCTGAGTTCCTTGACCTCTAGCAGAGCCATTCTCGGGTTCCCCCACAATTACCAGTTTCGTTGTAGATGCCGCGCAAGGGAGCACTCGGCGGGACGCATCGTTACTGCTCCCCTATGCCTCTGGACACGGTTGAACATGATTTTGCTATAAATGGGTATCGGATTGACGATTCTGGGTGTAAGCGGTGCAATGCTCACCTGTGGACACGGACCACCCGTTTGCGGAGCACCTCGCCATCGTCGTCGCCGTACTCCTCCTGGATGCGGACGCACTCGGTATGCAACGCCCGAAGCCGCCTTATCGGGTCCTCGTCGAGATCGACCCTGAGGTCGTGGTACAGCTTGGGCCTTGGGGAAGCCACGAGCAGGACCGCGGACATCTTCCCCCTGGAATCCCCACCTGCCCTCTCCCCGGCCTCGATAGTCCTTAGCAGCCTCGACGCCAGGTCGCCGTCACTCGCCTTGAACGCGGCCGCCATCTCCTTCAGCACGGTCGGGCTCGAGAGTATGTTCCCCGCCACCGCATAGTCCTTGCCGATGAGATGCCCCTTAGCGTCCGAGCATTCCTCCCCAGTGTAGCCGAACGTCCCTTCCCCATCGACGGCGATGACCTGTCGCCTCGCCCGTCCATCGTCGTCCGCGAGGAGGGCCTCGATCGCCGCCTTCGGTGTGACGCCCCGGCTCATCAGGTCCAGACCTTGGTACCCCAGGTTGACATTGACCCACGCCTGAGTGGCGACCGCCCCCACCCCCTCCACAGCGTAGGGGAGCATCGCACCGACGCAAGGCGCCGCGGTTGCGGAGGCGACCCCGAACTCCCCGGCCCTCTTGTCCCTGGCCACGATGGAGAAAGTACCGAGCTGCATGACCTGGTATCCCACGAGGGCGAGATAACCCTGACGCCTAGTCCCTGTGCCTCACGGGATGGTCCGAGAACTCCTCGGCCGCCTCCGAGTCGTTGAAGACCTCCCGGGCCTCTTCCACGAGCGTTGCGACGTCGTCGTATCTCGGGCTGAAATGAACGAGGAACAGCCTCCTGACCCCCGCTCTCTTGGCGACCATCGCCGCCCCGGCAGCGGTGGAATGGCCGAATTCGGATGCCAAGGCTGCGTGCTTCGAATCCACGGTGCAGTCGTGGACCAGTACGTCGGCGTCCCTGGCGAACTCCACCATGACCTCGCTCGGGCGCGTGTCCCCGGTGTAGACGAACTTCCTCCCCCGCCTGGCCGGCCCCATCACCTGATCGGGGAGTACCTCCGCCCCCTTCACGGTCACCGATCGGCCCTCCTGGAGCCGCCTGAACATGGGCCCTTCCGGCACCCCTAGCGCCTTGGCCTTCGTGAGGTCGAACCGGCCTGGCCGCGGCTTCTCCTCGACGGAGAATGCCAGAGCCGGGACGGTGTGGTCGGCGGGTGCGGTCCTCACCCAGTACGCTCCGAGATCGAGCGTCTCCCTCTCGTCGAGGTCGCGGGCGACGACACTGTATGTGCACTTGAAGTGACCCAGGCCCAGCATCGCCCTCACGTTCTCGGCCGTGCCATGAGGACCGTATATAGACAGCTCGTCCTCCCTGCCGTTGAGGCTCATGCTCTGGATGAGCCCTGGCAACCCCAGGAAGTGGTCGGCGTGGAGATGGGTGATGAAGATCCTGCTTATCCTCATGAAGGAGACCGACGAGTGCATGAGCTGCCTCTGGGTCCCTTCTCCACAATCGAACATCAGGACCTCGCCGGGCATCTGCAGCGCAACGGAGGTCACGTTCCGGTGCTTCGACGGGTAGGTCCCTCCAGTACCCAGGAAGACTATCTTCATCGCGGCACCCAGAAGCGAGGTCTCAGCCGATAAAGGTCTCCGGTCTTCCTGAGCTCGTTGACGAAGATCCCGAAGGCGACGAAGGACATGACGGTGGCGATTGCGATGGTCCCCTTGAAATCGAGGACGGTGACCGCCAGGCCTCCGAGGACTGGGCCGACGACCCCGGAGATGCTGGTAACGCTGGACAATATGCCCGCGGCAGTTGCCTTCTCCTTGTTCCGGTCGAGCACGTACCTCACGCTCCCGACATAGAGGCATGACCATGCGAGGGCTAGGGCCACCTGGGACGGCACGATCTCCCAGTAGCTGCTTGCCAGAAGGAACATGTAGAACGTCACGCCCGATGTGGCCAGGCCGATGGCCACCAGCGAGGCGGGATCGTACTTGTCAAGGTAGTTCATTATGAAGAACTGGCCGAAGGCGTTCACGGAGTAGATTATCCCGATCCACTCGATGTTCGCGCCGATGCTGGCGAGGAAGAGCGGGTAGGTCACCCATATCATGCTCGCCCCGGTGTGCCTGATGAGCATCGCTGAGTAGACCGGTGCGTTCCGCCTTATGAGGTCGGCCGGGAAGAGGGG
>JALOTO010000133.1 GCA_025457845.1 Thermoplasmata archaeon
GGGATGGGGCTCGATGTCGTCTCCACGGTCGGAGCGTATCATGTCCACGCGGACCAGATGATAGAGAAGGTGTTCTACAACCTCATCGACAACTCCGTCCGGCACGGGCTTCGCGCGAAGAGGCTGCGCTTCTCCGCGCGGGAGGGCCCAGAGGGGCTTACGGTAGTGTGCGAGGACGATGGGGTCGGCATACCCCTATCGGACAAAGAGCGAATATTCGAGCAGGGGGTAGGGAAGAACACTGGCTACGGGCTCTACCTTGCGCGCGAGATACTCGCCATCACCGGGCTCAGCATAACCGAGAACGGCACAGAAGGGAACGGAGCGAGATTCGAGATCAGGATTCCATTGGAAGCGTACCATACTGTCCGTTGACGCTGCTACCACGTTCCTAGACCCTGCGAAAACGAGATATCCACACCTCTGACAGTATATTCCTTCTGCCGGGCCCGCGGGCAGGCCCGGGCTAGTCCGCGATGCGGACGGAGAAAGGGACAAACAGGGGGGAGGCTCTGAAACAAAGGGGCCTTCCGAAGACGCACCCCCCGGTCGGCATCTGCTCGCTTCGCCGATACCGGGCTTCCAGGGGAGCAGGCCGGGAGGCCCCGGGGGGAGGAGGTTCTACGGCGGGGAGACCCGCCGTCCAAACCACTTCACTATCTTGTGACTTCAGGCCGTCCGTCGCTGCGTTTCGCGGCCGCCCCTGTTCAGGAGACATCCCCCCAAGGCCGCCAGTACATTCCCGGTCTCCCAGTATCTGAGGGCCCACTCCTCCAGGGGCGCGACCGCAGGCGCCCCTGTGCGAAGAGTGTCTCGGACGACCATCTATCCCGCATCCCTCGGAGGCGGCAATCCTCTATCGCGCCGTTGAAAGGCGACGTTCCGCCAATGTTTATGTGCGCGCACGCGCATTATATGAGTCGCCCGCGAGGGCAAGGGATGGGTCAGCATGTGCAAGTACAGCTATCCCAGCGGAGGCTGCGCTAACGGGAGCATAGAGAGCCTCGACTGCATGGGAGAGGACAAGTGCGAGTTCTCAGGGATGAACGTCCTTACCAGGAGATCCAGCAACAGGGCGGCGAAGGACTGTTCGGGTGAGAAGTGGCTAGGGCTCTACTGCGAGAGATACAAGAGGTTCTACTGTCCCGGCAAGGAACATTGCGCCACCCCCGAATCCTACATGAGCAGGTTCATAATCCACCAGCAGCGCATGACGCCGAGGGAACGGGAGCCGTGACGGGGTTGCACTGCAAGTTCATCGATTCGAAGGGCATATGCACCGGGAAGTACCAAGGGTACGCGTGCATCAAGAAGCAGTGCCCGTCCCAGCAAGAGGCCATGGCCTGCGAGTTCAGGGACCGGTCCGGGGACTACTGCAAGAAGTACAACAGGTTCGGATGCGTCGGCAAGGAGAGCTGCTCCTCCCTTGCGGACTACCTCGACGCGGTCTCCGAGGATGAGGAGCAGGCGTCCTGACCGCCGGTGTCGCTGTACAGGTTCCGTCTTATCCTCGGGATCAGGGCCATCACGACGGCGATCTCCGTCAACGAGGTCCTGTCTATGAGCCCGTCCGAGAGGTACCCGACGGATCCCTGGTTCCTCCCGATGTCATCGATCCCGGTGATGGCGCTCATCGTATCGCCCACCGTCCCGCCCCTCTCCACGGCCTCGATGACCTTGGGTGGGTACTCGAACCCGGGTCCGTGGCCCATGGTCATCCTGCCGGAGGAGTCGATTATGACGCAGTACTGCACATCTAGCTTCCTGCCGACGTGCTCGTTCATGAAGAGGCCGGCCTCGACGCCCACTCCGAAGTCCGCCCCGACCGCCTTGATAGCGTTCTCGGCCCGGCGGACCGCGCCTTGGACAACCCTCGCCTCCTGAGGCTGGCGCTCGATGCCGTGGTTCGGCTCGACCGCGACGACCTCGACAAGGCCGAACGCCTGGGTGAATACGTTCCTAACCGCGTCGACCTTCACCTTGTTCGTCGAGCCCACCGCGACCTTGACGGCCCGGAGGAGGCGACCTTCGCGGTCTATCTCCCCGCGCATGACCCTGGTCGCGCTTATGGTGGCGGAGTCCTCGGCCACGACCTCCCGTATGCAGAACACCTTGAGAGGCCGGAGCCCACGCCTCCTCCTCTCCGAATTGATCTCGTCCGCCATGTCCCTGGTCTCCGGGGACACGACTATCCCGCCCAGCGTGTCGGATGAGGCGGCTGTGCCGAACCTATCATCAATCCTGACCACCTGGTACGGCTTCCCGAACCTGCCCAGGAACGATTCGAGGTGCCTCCGTCTCTGGGAGTAGGGCACGACGTCGACGCTCCTCGTCGACCTCGCGAACTCGTCTGATGTCAGGCCGACCTCGACCTCGTCGCCGACGGAGAACGCCGTCTCGAAGAGCAGTTCGTGCCCCTTGTGGATGACGTTGAACGTTCCGCCGACGCAGACCCTCATGCTTCTACCCCATGAAACTGAGAGCTATCGCCATTATCATGATGATGACCATCAGGACATAGAAGTAGGTCAGCTGCCTCTTCTTCTTACCCATAGTCCCCTTGAACTCCTCCTTGCACTTGTCGTCGCAGAATTCGTCCTTGTAGGGGATCGCCTTGTCGCACTGCTTGCAGTGCCTGTGCTGCCCGACCTTCTCTACCAACACTTCACCGGGAAGGAAGAAGCCGCTCGTGGGATTTATCGTTTCGCCACGGTTGGGGGCCCATTCTCCTCCCTGACCCCGTCGCAGCCAGTCCGGACGATGAACGGTCGTCCGCCCGCTGCCGATATCGCCTCAGCGACCCCTTTGGGGTCATCCGTCAGTGCGACCATGCTCCCCCCGCCACCCGCGCCGGTGAGTTTCGCTCCAAAGGCCTTGCCCTTGCACGCATCCACGAGGGCATCGAGGGATGCATGGCCGACCCCGAGCGAGTTGAGGAGAAGGTGGTTCTCTGACATGAGCCGCCCCAGCTTCGAGGAGTCCTTCGCGCCCAATGCGTCGACACCCTCCACGGTGATGTCGGCGATCCGGCCGATCGCATCTCTGGCATCCGCGGACGACTCCACGAGCTTGCGGACTCCCTCGACCAGCGGTCCAGTCGCCGCGTGGATCCCGGTGTAGCCGACGACGAAGGTCAGCTCGGGCGTGTCCCTGTGATGGACGTTCCAGACCCTGTCCCCCTTCTCGATGCGCCAGATGAGGCCTTCGTGTACGTCGGGACTCACCAGGACCGCGTGACCGTGGGTGGAGACGGAGGTGTCGGTCGGGCTTGCTCGGCCCTGCACCTTCAGCTCCACCTCGAAGGCCTTCCTCGCCACGTCATGGGGGTCGACCCGCCCCTTCCTCGCGAGAAGGGCGGCGACGCAGGACACGCTCACGGCGGCGGAGGACCCCAGGCCCGACCCCGATGGGATCTGCGAGACCGTCTCCACGGAGACCGGGGGACCGTTCCACGCCTGGTCCAAGGCGGCTGAGATGTATGCGTGGTGCTTCCGCTTCATGGGATGCCCGTTGACGTTGTACTGTTCGGAGTCGCGCACCGTGCTCGTTATCCTCCTGTCGATGGCCATCGCCAGAGCGGGTTTCCCGAACACGACGGCATGCTCGCCGAACAGTATCATCTTGCCAGGGGCCGAGTAGGTGCTCATCGTACCCACCAGACCCGAGTGGCGATATATCCTTTTTCTTCGACGGACGCCGCGTCGGCCCCGGACAAGGATTAAGAATCCTGAGGGGATTGTCCTCCGAAGCTGGTTTGAAGATGGAACGCTCGTCCAGGATTGAGGGGTTCTACAAGCTTGACATGAAGGAGCGGCTGCGGCTCGCCAAGGAGTTCGGCCAGCTCACCGACGATGAGGCAGCGGCGCTCGCCGGGGCCGGAGGGCTAGACCCCAATATCTCGGACAAGATGGTCGAGAACGCGGTCGGGTGCATGCCCGTTCCCCTGGGGATAGCGACCAACTTCCTGGTGAACGGCAAAGAGTACCTGGTCCCTATGGCCATCGAGGAGCCGTCCGTGATCGCGGCGGCGTCGAACGCGGCGAAGATGGCCCGGTCCAAGGGGGGGTTCTGGACTAGCAGCACCCCACCTATCATGATCGGTCAGATACAGCTCACCGGCGTCAAGGACCCGTCCAAGACCAAGCACATCATACTGGGCAAGAAGGCGGAGATCCTCGCGCTCGCGAACGAGCAGGACCCCATGCTAATCAAGGTCGGCGGGGGGGCCAAGGACCTCGACGTGCGAGTCATAAGCACCCTGAATGGGCCCAACGTGGTTGTCCACATGCATGTGGACGTCAGGGACGCGATGGGCGCCAACGCCGTCAACACAATGGCGGAGGCGGTGGCCCCATTGCTGGAGAGGATGACCGGAGGGAAGGTCT
>JALOTO010000134.1 GCA_025457845.1 Thermoplasmata archaeon
TTCGGGAGGAAGCACGGGTCGAGGATGATATTCTACCTCAACCAGGGCACCATCCCCGAGGAGGCGGACTACAAGGTCTTCTCAGAGCGCGGCTCCCTGATAGGCTCGCTCTCGGAGAAGTTCGTCGAGCGCCTCTCCACTGGCGACATATTCGTCCTAGGCGGGAGGAGCTACGAGTTCCTCAAGAGCAAGGGGACCAAGGCGTTCGTCAAGAACGCCACGGGGCGCAAGCCCACGGTGCCTTCCTGGACTGGGGAACTCCTGCCTCGCAGCTACGACCTGTCGGTGGGCATCGGACGGTTCAGGAAGGAGATGGACGAACGGCTCGGCCGCCTCTCCGACGCAGAGGTCCGCTCATGGCTCATGGAGGACTTCGACGTGGACGAGGGCTCGGCCACCACGATACTGAACTACTTCAAGGAGCAGAGGATGCTCGCCAAGGTCCCGACCGACGAGAGGCTCGTCGTGGAGGGGTACGTCGATGCGTCTGGAAACAGGAACGCCATCTTCCACTTCCCGTTCGGGAGGAGGGTCAACGACGCCCTCAGCAGGGCCTACGCCCAGGTCCTCTCGCAGAGGGTCCGGTCCAACGTGACAGTGAGCGTCACCGACGACAACTTCATGCTGACCTCGTCGCGCCCGTTCGACCTCGAGTCGCTCCCGTCGGCCGTCAGCTCGGGGAACGTCGAGCAACTCCTCCGGGCGTCCGTTCGCGGCTCAGAGCTCTTCTCGCAGCGGTTCAGGCATGTCGCCACGAGGAGCTTCATGGTACTGCGGAACTACAAGGGCCGGGAGCTGTCCGTGGCAAGGCAGCAGCTCCGGTCGCAGCGTCTCCTCGACGCGCTCCACGAGCTCGAGGACTTCCCAGTCATGTCGGAGACATACGCCGAGATCCTTTCCGAGGTGATGGACCTCGAGAACGCCGTGGGCGTGCTCGCCAGCATCGAATCCGGGCAGCGGGGCATCGAGTTCATACAGTTCTCGGGGGTGCCCTCCCCGTTCGCCCACAACGTTGTCCTCGTGGGCGTCTCCGACATCGTCCTGATGGAGGACAAGAGCATGCTCCTCAGGGAGCTGCACAGGAAGGTCCTCGCGCGCGTTCTGGGCGAGGGGGCCGTGCGCGAGTTCGTGTTCGACCAGGACGTCGTCGCCGAGTACTTCTCGAGGAAGCACCCGGCAGTCTCGTCGAAGCACCAGCTGCTGGAATCGATCCGGCTCGTCGGCCCGATGAACCTGTTCCGGGAGAAGGGCGAGAGCGCGTTCTCCCACGCGTCGGCGCCTTTCGACAAGGTCCGCGCATGGGGCGCGGACCTGCTCAGGGACGGGAAGGTCCGGTCCGTGTGGATCGGGGAGGACGTCTATGTCACCACGGAGCAGTGGCCGACCTACTCCTGCATACACTCCAGGGAGGTCCCGACCGGCCCGGACGAGGCCGCGGTCATCGACCTCCTCCGTCGGGGTGCGCTCACGCAGCCCGAGATCGGGGAGATGACCTCTCTGCCGAGGGAGAGGGTCAAGGAGGCCGTGAGGAGGCTCGAGACATCGAACGCGGTCCACAGGGTCGACCTCCATGGGCAGTCGTTCAAGTACGCGTCCTCGCCGACGGCACGGGCGGACCGCGGCCAGTGTCTTGCGGAGGCAGTCGCCAGGCACCTGTCGTTCCACGCCCCCATAGGCCTCGCCGACCTCGCATACGAGGTCGGTGTGCAGGAGCGGGAGGCCGAGGGCGCCTTGAACGACCTCCTCGCGTCGGAGCGCGTCGTCTCCGGCCGGTTCGTGGTGGGCGACGAGCAGCAGTACATGCTCGCCGAGGACTACCTGAGGCTGCAGTCGTCGGATGTCCCTGTCTTCGACAGGGAGACGGTCCGCAGATACTCCGAGGCGAAGCACTTCGAGCGGCTCGGCTCCGTGCGGGGATACTTCGAGAAGTACGGCGAGGCCGGGATGGCCTATGACGTGTTCCAGCGGGTGCCCTCCTTCGACCACGCGGGGTTCGGGTCGATGAGAGCGTCGGGGGACCTCGTCCTCGGCCGGTTCGTCCGGGGACGCCTGAGGTACGTGCTCGCAGACGAGGCGCCAGCATACCTGGGGGTCTTCAGGCGATCGGGCCCGGACAAGTACGAGGCTCAGATACTGAAGGCCGTCGAGGCGTTGGGGTCAGGGACATACCTTGAGGTCGCGGCGAAGGTCAAGTTCCCGCCCGACACGATGAGGGAGCGTTTCGACTCCCTCGACCGGAAGGGGTACCTCGTCAGGCAGTACGACGAGGCCGAATCGTGGAGCTCGAGGAGCGTCTACGCCGTCAACCAGGTGATGCCCTCCACCGACGACCCGTACACCCCGGTCCTCAGGAGATACGTCGGCGGCAACGGGCCCGTGACGGCCCTCCAGGCCGCCTCCTACATGGACGTCGACGTCGAGGACGTGCGGAAGCTCCTGGACATGGTCGGGGCGAAGCGCATCTCCGTGGGCCTGGAGCGCAC
Source organism: Thermoplasmata archaeon (assembly GCA_025457845.1). Next base: position 2,484 of record JALOTO010000134.1, read on the forward strand.
CGAGATGTACGTCCTCGCGGACGAGCTGCCGCGGCTGCAGTCGTTCGTCGCGCCGGCCGAGGCGAGGATGAGGATACTCTCACTCTACGACCCGTTCCTGGGCGACAGGTGGGCCGAGATCACCTCGCGGTACGGCGAGGGCTGGATCTTCCCGGTGATCCTCGGAGGCCAGATGGTCGGCATGATAGAGAAGTGGCTCATGGCCGGCTCTGTCGAGGTCAGGAGGATCGACCTCGCCGACCCGTCCCTCCTCGGGAGGCTCATCGACGCCCTCGACGGGATGATGCGCTTCTACAACGGGTTGGGCGTGGACATCATACGCGTCAGGGAGTTCATGGGCGCGGACGCCCCGTCCCTCGCGCCTGAGCACATGTCGGAGTTCACGAGCCGGGGGTACGCCCTCATCAACGGGATGCTCGTCAAGGGCAGGGTCATGGGCCGCTGCTTCCAGAAGGAGGAGGTCCTGAGGACCGTCCTCGTCGTCCAGAACCTGTCCCCGGAGACGACGCTCAGGGACATGTCGGAGATGCTCGAGCGCTACCCAGGCGTCCGGTCGGATGCGGAGGCGCTCGCGAGGGTCGAGAGGTTCGAGTCGCTGTCGAGGCTGTACAGGAGGGGCGAGGTCGTGCGGGGCCATCTCGTGCCGGACAGGGTGGGGTACTGCACGCGCGAGGCCGCTGGGCTGTTCCTCGCGGCCAGGCACGCGAAGCTCAACGACGCCGAGAGATACGTCCTCAGGGTCGTCAGGCACCAGCAGCCCGTGAAGCGCGACAGGCTCCTCGAGCTCTCTCCCCTCGGCGAAGGGGCGACCGCGGACGCGATCCGGTCCCTGTATCTGTCGTCGCGTCTGTACCTCGACGGCTCGCAGTCATACGTGGCGGTCGGCAAGCCCAAGCTCCGTCGCGCGCCCGCGTGGGCGCGCATCATCGCGCGCCTGTTCGACGTCTACGGGGTGATGAGCGCGGAGTCGCTCGCCACCATGATGGGGCACGAGATCCCCATGCGCGAGGTCCGCGCCGCCCTCAGGTCGCTCGAGGACGACGGGTCCCTCGTGAAGGGGTTCCTCGTCGAGGGCTCGACCACCCTCTACTGGGCATCCAAGGCCGCGGCGCGCCTGCTCGGCAGCGCGTCGTTCGACAGGACCTTCGTCCTCTCCCCCGAGGACAACCTGACGCTCTACCTGCGCGCCGGGTTCAGGGAGATGCTCCCGGACACCGGCAGGCACGCCGTCTTCCGCGGGCCCGTTCTCATCGGCTCCTTCGTGGGGAAGGCGAGGGAGGGCCGGCTCGAGGTCGACGACATCAGGGGGGACGAGGGATGCGCGGCCGTGGTGGCCGAGTACGCCAAGACCCTCGGGCTCGCGCTCAGGGAGCGCGAGGCGGGGAGGATCTCCGACTGGGAGATCATGGAGTTCTACAAGAAGACCCACCAGGGGGGCTGAACCCGGGCAAGCTTAATGTATCCCGCCTGGGGATATCATCCACATGGTCGACCTCGCGTTCCTCGCGGACGAGCCCGTCCCCGCAGCGGCCCTCGTGGTCGGCGGCCTCCTGTCGCTCTTCATCGCCATCTACGGCCGCAGGGACGATTCCTACCTCGACGAGGTCGGGACCTTCCTGGCTTTCATAATCGGGGGGGCCATGCTCGTCATGGCTTACGCCGTGTGGGCCGAGGACGCCCTCGGCTGGTTCTCCCTCGTGCTCATAGTCGTCCTCGCCCTGACGCTCTTCCTGAAACCTCTGAAGGAGATTCCGTGGTCCGCGCTGCTCGGGGTCGTCGCCGGCGCGCTGGCGGCCTACGGGGCGTCCCTGCTGCTGCCGTCGGAGGTGTTCGGTTACGACGAATGGGTGTTCCTGCTCGTCATCTTCTTGGTGGTCGGGGCCATAG
>JALOTO010000135.1 GCA_025457845.1 Thermoplasmata archaeon
CCATGTCCGCGGGCGATGTGGAGAACGCGACGGCAGGGAATGGGGCGCCCTCGACCATGTTGCAGCCCGCGCTCCCCAGGCCGAAGAGCTTCACCCGCAGCGGTTGGTCGCCCTGGAACTGCGAGAGCCTCGTTCTCCTGTCGACCATCTGATGCGATGATTGGCGTCCCCCGACTTGAAGCTTTCAACCGAGGTGGAACTAAGCTTAAAGTAACCCTAGGGACATGCCCAGGCCAGTGCATGCGCGGACGCCCGTCTCGGGGCGGTCGGCCGGGACGACATCCGGCACGACGGCATCTCGATCGACAGGGCGACCGGGCACGGTGTGGCGACGATGGCGGACGTGAACACCTTCCTCATGAGCATGGCCGTGGTGATAGCCATGGCTGCCGTCATCATCATCCTGTTCAACAGGTTCAGGCAGCCGCTCATCCTCGGATACCTTGTCGCGGGCATGCTGGTCGGCCCATTCGTGACCGACGCGGAGGAGTCGATCGAGCTCCTCGCGAGCCTCGGCATCATCCTGCTCACTTTCAGCATCGGCCTCGAGTTCAACTTCAAGAAGCTCAGGAAGATAGGCATAGGCGTCATCACCGCTGCGACCCTCGAGATCATAATGATGATCTTCATCGGGTTCCAGCTCGGCCTCGCCCTGGGCTGGACAACCCTCGAGGCGACCCTCCTGGGAGCGATACTCTCCATAGCCTCTACCATGATCATCATAAGGTCGCTCAAGGACAGCTGGGGCCTGGACAGCGAGAGGGCGCGGCTCATAGTCGGCCTGCTGATCGTCGAGGACTTCGCCGCGGTCCTCATACTCGCTGCGGTGTCCGGGCTCATGTCGCCCGGTGGCATCGACACCGAGCAGCTGGGCTGGCTCATCCTCAGCATGGTCGTGTTCGTGGCGGCATCCATCCTCATCGGCATAGCCGCCATCCCCCGGCTGATAGACTACGTCGGCCGACAGCGCTCGGGGGAGCTCCTCATCCTCACGGTCCTCGGCCTGTGCTTCTCCATGGCCTACATCGCGAGGTACATCGGCCTCTCTGAGGCCATCGGAGCGTTCGTCATGGGCGTGATCGTCTCCGAATCCAGGTTCATCGGGGACGTCATCCGCAAGGTCGAACCCGTGAGGGACCTCTTCGGCGCGATATTCTTCATAACCGTCGGGATGCTGGTCGACATCAGCCTGTTCTCGGACTTCGGGGCGTTCGTCATACCGGTGCTCATCATAACCGCGGTCTTCGTGGCCGCCAAGATGTTCTCGTGCTCGTTCTCCACTTTCCTGACCGGCTTCGGCATCAAGAACGCCATAGGCGCTGGCCTGGGGATGGTCGCCATAGGCGAGTTCTCGCTCATGATCGCCAGGGTGGCGGAGTCGTCCGGGAACGTCAGGCCAGGCATATACGAGATCATCGTGGTCGTGACCACCATCACCGCCCTCATAGTGCCGTACACCGTGATGTCCACGAACAGGGTCACCAGGGCCGTCGAGGGGAGGATGCCGAGGTCGCTGGTCATCCTCGCATCCTATCTGAACCTCATAATCACGAACCTGCGCAGGAGGAGCAAATCGTCTGTACGGATATCAAACGAGATGAGGAGGAATATATCCGCGCTCATCGGAGGTATCCTGGGCGTGATCATAACGGTCGCCCTGGCACTCTGGTTCGCCCCCATGGTACCGGACTACGCATACCTGGTAGGCGGGAACGAGGACCTGCTCACGCTCCCGCTGGTGGTGGTGACGGTCCTCCTGGCCTACCTGGCCCTGAGGAGCATATACCATCGCACCATACGGCTCGTGGAGGTCTCGACGAGCGAGGCAATGCTGTCCACGAGGTCCGCCGAGTTCGTCGGGTACACCGCCACCTCGAACGCCTTCAAGTGGCTCCTGCTCTCCGTGTACGTGGTCGTCGGTTTCATCGTCTTCTCCCCGATCGTCATATCCATGGTGCACGAGGACCTGGTTTACGTCGCCTTCGCCCTGGTCATCGTCGTGATGATAGTCATAGCATTGCGCAGCTCCGTCCGCAGCATTGACTCCGGTCTCACGGAGGCCCTGGAGGGCAGCGGCGCCCCCGAGGCGGCCGAGACCTCCAGGGACCTCGTGGAGATCGAGGAGATCATTGCTGAGATGGAGCGTGAGAGGCGTTGAGGATAGTCCACCTCTCTGACACCCATCTCGGGTTCTCCGCTTACTCCAGGATCGACCCGACGGACGGCGTCAACCTGAGGGAGAAGGACTTCTACAACGCATTCCGGCAGGCCGTCGACAAGACCATTGCACTCAAGCCGGACGCCGTCGTCCATGCAGGGGACCTGTTCGACGTGCCCAGGCCGACGAACAGGGCCATAGTCTTCGCCCAGGAGCAGCTCATCCGCCTCTCCGAGGCGGGGATAGAGACGGTCCTGATATCGGGCAACCACTCGACGCCCAGGCTCTCGGAGTCGGCCAACATCTTCAGGATCTTCGAGCCGTGGAAGCACATACATCCCCTGCACGCGCCAGGTATACAGACCGTGGTCGTCGGGGACATCACGGTCCGGGCGGCACCCCACTCATCCGACCCTCCCCTGTCCAGGATCGCGACCGAGATGCACCTGTCAAGGGAGACGAAGTACAACGTCGCCGTCCTGCACATCGGGGTCATAGACCCCAAGAACAGGTACATGATGGACGAGTTCAACGAGCAGTCCGTACGAAAGGAGGACCTGCCCGAGGGGTTCGACCATGTGGCCCTCGGCCACTTCCACGGGGCGAAGGAGTTCCCCGAGGCCAACGCGTGGTACTCCGGCTCGACGGAGAGGCTGAGCATAACCGAGCACGAGCAGGAGAAGGTCATACTCGAGGTCGACCTAGAGAAGCGCAAGGTCACCAAGCATCCGCTCGAGGTCAGGCAGATGATCGACCTGCCGAAGGTGGACGCCAAGGGTATGACAGCGACGGAAGTGTTCAACGCCGCCAGGGAAAGGGTGAGCTCCAAGGACATCACCGACAGGATCGTCCGCCTCGTCGTGGAGGACGTCCCCGGGGAGGCGTACAGGGCGCTCGATGCGGCGGCCATCAGGCGGCTGGGCAGGAGCGCCATGCACTTCGACCTGCTAATAGAGAGGTCGGAGGCGACGGCCAAGAAGGAGGCGGAGTCAGCGAAGATAGGCTCCCTCCCTCACGAGTTCGAGAGGTTCGTGTCCGGGCTGGACGCCCCCGAGGCCAGGAAGAAGATGCTCATGGAGCGCGGGCTCCAGTTCTTCGCGAGGGGTGAGGAATGAGGGTCTCCACGCTCAGCCTGCGGAACTACAGGAGGTTCAGGGAGCTAGACCTCGAGTTCCCCGACGGGGTCGTGGGCATCCTCGGCCCCAACGGGGCCGGCAAGAGCACGATAATCGAGAGCATAGCGTGGGCGCTCTTCGGGAACGTCGAGGAGGCCACCAGGACCGACAAGGAGAGCATCAAGAGGGTCGGGGCGGCTGCGGACGAGCCGTGCTCGGTCACCCTCGAGTTCGAGCTCAACGGCGTCGAGTACCGCATCGAGAGGGAGATGCGCGGCAAGAACCTGACGCCCAAGGCCATCCTGAGGACCAAGGAGGCTGTCCTGGCCAGCAGCGAGAAGGACTCGACGGCAAAGATCGAGAAGCTCATAGGGATGGACTACAAGTCGTTCTTCACGAGCGTCTTCGCGAGGCAGAAGGACCTCAGCGCCCTCCAGGACGCTCAGCCCGGGGAGAGGAGGAAGACGGTGCTGAAGATGCTCCGCATCGACGCCGTCGACGCGGTTCTGCAGCTGGTCAGGGACGACCGGCGCGAGGTCTCGAAGCGGATCGAGTGGGCCCAGAAGCAGCTACAGGACGAGGACGGCAGGGACAGGGAGGAGGTCATCAGGGCGGGCCTGCCGGCCATAGAGGCCGCGGTGAAGGAGGCCTCGGCCAAGCTCAAGGTCGCGGCCGAGAAGGAGGAGAGGGCATCCGCCGAGACGGAGGAGGCCAGGAAGAGGCGCGACGATCTCAGGAAGGACCACGAAGGCTACAACCAAGCCGCCTCCGAGCTGAATGCCAAGAGGGCCGCGCTCGCAGCCTCGAAGGAGAGGATGGAGCGCACGTCCAAGAGGATCCAAGAGGTCGAGGAGAGGCTGAAGAGGCTTCCCGAGCTCGAGAGGTCCGAGGCCGAGTGGAAGGAAGCCGTCGCAAGGAAGGACCGACTCGACGCCGAGAGGTCAAGGGCGGAGAAGGCCGCGCGCATCCGGAAGGAGATCGCGGAGGTCTCGGCCGACACTGAACGCCTGGGCAAGGAGATCGAGGAGGCCAGGGCATCGCTGAAGGGAATGGCTGCACTCGACGAAAGAAGCTCGATGAGATCTCGAAGGCCGGCAGGGACGGCGTATGCCCGACGTGCGAGCGCGCGCTCGGGGACGCGTACGCGCTGTTGGTCGAGAAGCTGAAGGAGGCCGCATCCGCCGCGGAGGCCGAGGCAGCGACCAAGGAGAAGGAGGTCGCCGAAGTAGAGGCGACGATATCCGCTGCGATGAGGAAGGAGGAGGCCCTCGCGAGGAAGAGGACCGCGAAGGAGAAGGAACTCACTGGCCTCCGCCGTCTGGAGGCCTCCGTGACCGAGAAGGAGAAGAACCTCGCGAGGCTCTCCGACAAGGCGAAGACACGCACGGAGGAGCTCGCGGCGGCGGGGGACGTCGCCTTCTCGGAGGAGGAGTACAGGAAGGCCAAGGCAGAGCACGACAGGCTCCGCACCCTCCACGACGACTATACCAAGCTCAAGGAGAAGCAGGAAGAGCTCGACCATCTGAGGCGCGACCTAGCCGACGCGAAGGAGCATTCCGAGCGCGTCGGACGCGAGGAGCAGGTCGTCGCGGGCATCGTCGCGACGCTTGAACCAAAGAAGGCACAGTACGATATCGCTTACAAGTCATTTGACCATAAAATGGCAGAACTGAACTCGGCCAAGGATGACCGCCACAAGGCCTCGACGGCCAAGGAGAAGGCCGAGCATGCCATGACGCAGGCGGCGAAGGAGATCGAGCAGATAGAGAAGACCAAGAAGAGCATCGAGGCGGACAGCAGGTCCAAGGAGGACCTGGCGGATCTCGAGGAGGTCCTGCTCGCGTTCAGGGACAACCTTGTCGCGCGCGTCGCGCCCGCTCTGGCGGAGGCGACCTCATCCATCCTCAAGGACATGACCGGCGGGAGGTACGACACCGTCGAGCTCAGCGATACCTACGAGATGAAGGTGCACGACCAGGGTCAGGCGTACGAGATCAAGCGGTTCTCCGGGGGCGAGGGGGACATCGCTAACCTCGCTCTGCGGCTCGCCGTCTCCCGCACGATAGCCGAGCGCGCGGGCGCGAACCCCGTCAACCTGCTCGTGCTCGACGAGATATTCGGCTCGCTCGACCGGGGAAGGAGGGAGAGCGTCATGCGCGCGCTCAACGCGCTGTCCGGGAGCTTCAGGCAGATCCTGCTGATAACCCACATCGAGGAGGTCAAGGAGCTCTTCGGCCCGGCGATAAGGGTCGAGGAGACGCAGGATGGGCTGAGCACCGCCAGGCTCGAGACGTAGTCAGGTGAACCCGCCCAGGGTCATCTGGTCCTGTATCTCGATGTCCTTCTCGTCGTGCGGGATGCCGAGGATGTCCATCATCTGGAACGCGTTCTTCACGGCCTTGGCGCGGCCGTGGTTGTTGAAGTATATCCAGGCCCTGTCGCAGTTCGATATCATCTCGGAGAGCCTCGGCTCCCACGCCGACAGCTGCTCGTGGTCGTAGAGGTAGTCGTACCTGTTGATGCGGTAGTCGTCCTCCTTCTCGTCCTTGAACCAGATGTCGTAGTTCCTCCCGTGGAACCGCACGTAGGCGTGCTTGGCCGTCAGGGAGCGTGTCATAGGGAAGCCGGGACCGTCCACAATCACGTTCGCCACCTTGAACTCCTGGAGGACCTCGATGGCGTCGGAGGCTATCTCGTTCCCGCGCTCGTTGAGCCAGCTCCTGTGCCTGAACTCGACCGCGTACCTGTGCGCGTCCGTGTTGAGCATCTGGAAGAGCGCCCGGAGCCGTCCCAGGCTCTCCCTGTCGGTCATCTTGAAGTACGGAGAGAGCTGGACGAGCACACCGCCGAGCAGCCCGGCCTCGGCCAGCGGTTTCACGCAGATCTCCTCGAAGCTCGCCGCCTGGGCCGCGGCCTTCTCGGCCGAGTCCTTCAGGATCGAGTCGTGGGTGATAATCTGGGGGAGTTTGACCGAGAACTCGAAGCCCATGCGCTGCCTGGCCTTCTCGATCCACGACTTGACCATGAACTCGTTCGGGATGTGGTAGAACGTCGAGTTGACCTCGACGGTGCCGAAGTACCTGGAGTAGTAGGCGAACCAGTCGCCCTTCTTCGCGGCAAGGTCGGTAGGGTAGAACCTGCCCACCCAGTCGTCGTAGGACCACCCCGAGCAGCCGACCAGCGCCGCCATCGGGGTTTCAGATAGTCTGTGGCTATAAGAACATTAGCAGGGGGAGCCCGGCAAATGGGCAAACCAATATATCCCACGGAGGGTCTAGTACGGGATGCCTGGAAGATTATGCTGCTGACCTCATGATGCAGTGTTCCGACGCCAGGCTACAGTGCGCCGATTATGGGTCCCTCCATGAACCTTCGGTGAGACACCGTGGCGTGTGTGGAGGACAACCCGGCGCTCAACACAACCCCCAGGAGGGTCAGGGCGGCGAGTGTGCGTGGGCACGCCTGTGAACCGCACTGTTACGCCTGGGGGACAATCCAGGTACCGGACCTGCCCTTCTTCGACCTCGCCAGCTTGGTGAGCCACCCCTCGGCATCCTTGTACATGGAGAAGGCCCTCTCCCGCTCCCTGAACTCCCTGGTGTGATGGATCCGCCTGGCAGGGCTCCCCTTCGCCTCCATGACCCCGTGCAGCAGCTCGTGGTAGACGACGAACTCCAGGACGAACCTCGGGACCTTCTCAGAATCGAGCACCTTGTTCACCGCCAGCAGGCTCAGCGGCTCGAAGTAGAAACCCAGCCTCGTCGCCGGGGACTCCTTCGCCCATGCTAGGTCCGGGCTCCTTATCCCGCCCTCGAAGTAACAGGCGTTCACGTAGTCGAAGACGGGTCTGAGGTCCCTGGCCTCGCCCCTCGCCCTGAACGACAGGAAGACGGGTCTGAGGTCCCTGGCCTCGCCCCTCGCCCTGAACGACAGGTTCCTGGCTCTCGACATGTAGGTGTCCTTCTTCGGCACCCAGAGCTCGCGTGACCTGGCATAGGCGAGATACCTCTCGGCCATAGCTTCGGGGCACTCCCTCTCGTACGCCCTGCAGAGGATGTACCAGGCGAAGGCCTCCATGACCTCGCCGGGCGCGTGGTCGAGGTAGTCGCTCACCCTCATCGTGAGATGGCCGCCCCTCCTCCGCCAAGTGTGCTTCAGCTCCCCGTAGGGATGGAACGACACCGAGAGACGCCCGCCCCCCAGCTGCTTGTTCACCGGCTTGAAAAACGCATCCAGGTCCACGGCGTCCGGGTATGGCTCAAGCTACATATATGGTTGACCGCCAATCAGCGGGGCGGGACGAGGACAGGGATGCCGTTGCAGAGTCACATCCGCAGGTTGTCTGGACGGGCCGCCGTGGCCGCTTTCGCGGCGCTCGTCATATCCGTCTCCCCGTCGCTCGCGGGCGGGGCGGCCGCATCCTCGGACCCCGACATCGTCGATGCGGTCTCTCAGACGAACATCGAAGGGACCATATCGTACCTCGAATCGCTAGGCACCAGGGAGTTCCATACGGAGGGGGCGGCTCTGGCCGCGACGTTCATCTTCGACGAGTTCGAGGCCATGGGCCTCGATGTCCAGCGCCAGGACTTCGATCTCGATTCCGTCACGGTCAGCAACATCGTGGCCGTCATCCAAGGGACCTCCGCGGACGCAGGGGTCTGCCTGGTCGGGGCCCACTACGACTCCGAGAACAACCTCGTCGACACATACGACGAGGCTCTGACCATCCCCGCACCCGGGGCCGACGACGACGCCTCGGGGGTCGCAGCGGTCCTGGAGGTAGCGCGGGTGCTGGCTTCGAGCGGCGCTACGCCGGAGAACACCATCAAGTTCGTGGCGTTCGGGGCAGAGGAGATGGGCTACAACAACATGGGAGGGACGGCCGGCAGCTCGTACTTCGTCCAGCAGGAGGCCATCGCCGACGTCGAGTACGAGGCCTCGGCGATACTGGACATGATAGGCTACAGGGACGGGGCCGAGAACGTGATCTCCCTCATCAAGGACGGTAACCCAGACCCGCTCTCGGGGGCGTTCGCCTCAGCCGTGGACGAGCACGGCCTCGACCTCAGGGTCGACGAGTACACGGCCGCGTGGGCCACATACAGCGACCACGCCTCGTTCTGGAACGCGCACTACCCGAGCTTCCTCGTGATAGAGGAGATGGACCCGGACGACCTCATGCCGGTGAACCCGTACTACCACACCTCGGGAGACACCTTTCAGACGCTGTCGCTGGAGCAGGTGGTCGTGGTCACCCAGGCACTCGTGGGAGGCCTGCTCGAGATCGCGTGGCCTGAGGAGGAGGGCGGCGGCGTCCCGACGGAGGCCGTCGTGGCCGGGGCAGCAGCGGGGGTCGGAGGAATCGCGGTCGCCGCATACTACATCAGGCAGAGGAGGTCGGAACGATGACGGACCAAGGCACGAACAAGGTCAAGCGTGAATACCCGGACGCCCCGCTGGTCGGAGTGGGCACCGTGACGGTCAAGAACGGCAAGATACTGCTGATCAAGCGCGCGTTCCCGCCAGGGGAGGGGAAGTGGAGCATCCCGGGCGGGCTCGTCGAAGTCGGGGAGAAGCTCTCCGCCGCGGCCGAGAGGGAGACCGAGGAGGAGACCGGCGTGAAGGTCCAGACCCTCGAACTGATCAACGTCTTCGACATGATAGACCACGATGCCGCAGGAAAGGTCCAGTACCACTATGTCCTCGTCGACTTCCTTGCCAAGCCCACCGGAGGCAAGGAAGCCCCCAGCGAGGAGGTCAAGGAGGTCAGATGGGTCGCCTGGGACGAGGCGAAGGACATGGACCTCACCAAGAGCGCGCGCAGGGCACTCGAGGAGCTTTTCGGGGGCTCCGTCGGCTAAGGCTTCGGAAGGTGCAGCGCGGGCATCTGGTGCTGCGGGGGGACGTTCTCCGTCCTGGCCGTGCGGATGACCATGACCGGCGTGTCCACGGAGCGGATTATCCTGTCGTAGACGTTCCCGAACAGTGGCTTCTCTATCCCTCCGGCCTCCCCTGCGCCCATCACGAGCAGGTCGTGGTGGGGCGCGCGCTCCAGGACCGTGTTGACGAGCGACTTGGAGCGCATGGTGTGGATCTCGCTCTCCACCTTCACGCGGTCGCACATCTTCTTCAGACGCTCGGCGTTGCCCCTGGAGAGCTCGAGCGTCTTCTCGTCCGTGATGACGTTCAGGATCTCTATCTTGGCCCCGTACTCCCTCGCGATGGGAAGGGCCAACAGGAGCGCCTTCCTGCTCTCGAAGTACCCGCCTGAGACGAGCAGGATGTTGTCTATGCTCTTGTTCAGCCTCTTGGTCTTGATGATGGCGAGGTCGCACGGGGCTTTCCTGACCACCTCGTCCAGGTTCCTGCCGAGGATCGTCCTCCCGAGCCTCTTGGTCCCCTTCCATCCGACCACGAGCAGGTTCGCCGCGTCGTGGTGGACCTGGTCCAGTATCGCGCCAGCGATGTCGTAAGACACAGATACGACCGGCCGAACCCTGACGGTCGACGGCGCGACCTTCGCGGCCTTCTTGAGGCTCATCGAGAGCTCGTCGATGTAATCCTTGCCTATGGCCTCCAGAGGCATCGCCCTGGGGACCTCGACCACGGTGTTGATGGTGAGCTCTCCCTTGAAGTACCTGGCAAGGATCCCGGCCGCCTCGACGAGCCTGAGGTCGCCCATGTCCCCGAGCGCGAGGAAGACCCTGTACCGCTCGACCTCCTCCTTCGTGAGGGGCTTCTGCGGGACCCTCTTCCTGTGGACGATGGACTCGGTGGCCTGCTCGGACGGACGCGCGAACGCAGAGAGGGCGAGTCCGATGGCGACCCATATGGCGGCTATGTACCAGGCCTCCGGCATGAACCACCACATGTAGGCGGCCATCCCGAGGGTGGAGACCAGACCGACCGCGGGGAAGAGGGGGAACATCGGCGTCTTGAATCCGAGGTCTATCTCGGTGAGACGGCTCCTAAGGCGCAAGGAGGCCATGTTCGCCATCGCGAATAGGAGCAGGAACATGATCGACGTCGCGCCGACAATGAGCTCGAGCGGGAAGAAGAGGGCCATGACCAGCATTATGCTGCCCGTTACCATGATCGCCTTGTGCGGCACCCTGCGGGTGCTGTGGATCGACCCGAACATGCGGGGGAGCGAGCCGTCGCGGCCCATCGCGAAGCTCACCCTCGACGAGGAGAAGACGGTCGCATTGAGGGCGGCCATCGCCGACAGTATCCCCCCGAATATCACGAGGGGCGCGCCGACGTACGGGATGATTGCCCTCGCGGTGTCGATTACCGCGTTCTCACCCTCCGCACCGACCCAGTCGGAAGGGAAGTTGGCCAAGCAGGCGAACGAGACGCTGATGTAGAGGAGGGCCGCAACGCCGACCGAGATGAATATGGCCCTCGGGATGTTCCTCTTGGGATCCTTGACCTCCTCGCCGCACTGAACGATGATCTCGTATCCCTCGAACGCGATGAACGAGAAACCCATCACCATGAAGATCGTCGGGAATTCGTCGCCAGCCGGAAGGACGTCAGTGAAGCTGTCGAGGAAGTCGATGCCCCTCTGGTCCAGCGCGTACAGGACGGCGAACGAGACGAAGAAGGCGATTATCAGGACCTGCACGATGGTGACCAGGTCCCCGGCCTTGCCCGTCGCCCCGACGCCCAGGTAGTTCACCCCGACGAAGAAGAGGATGGCGACTGCCGCGAAGAGCTTGATGATGGCCGCCTCCCCCAGCCCGAACAGGTCGATCTCGAGCACGGAG
>JALOTO010000019.1 GCA_025457845.1 Thermoplasmata archaeon
TGGCGGCCTACGGGGCGTCCCTGCTGCTGCCGTCGGAGGTGTTCGGTTACGACGAATGGGTGTTCCTGCTCGTCATCTTCTTGGTGGTCGGGGCCATAGTCCACGCCATCTTCCATTTCCTGGAGGACATGCTCACGATCGCGACGCTCGTGGTCGGGTGGAAGCCGACGATGGTCGTCGTCGGCATAGTCGCGACAGTGGAGGGCGCCCTCCTGCTGATGGACAGCTCACTCTCGACCCTTCTGTGAGAAGGCGCAGGCGCTCCCCGAGGCGAGCCCGCGCTCGTTCATGTACATGTACTCCTGGGCATAGCCTGCGAACGGCCCGAACCGCTCCGAGGCGAACTCGTGCAGGCTCCGGTAGGACCCCTCCTGGCCATAGAGCCGCTTGAGCGCCCGTTCCATCCAGACATCGATGGGGAACGCCTCCAGCCTCCCGAAGCCGAAGAGCGAGACGCAGTCGGCGACCTTGTCCCCCACGCCTGGAAGCGCCTTCAGCTCCTCCCTGAGGCGCGCGTTGCCCATCCGGCTCATACGGTCGAGGGCGTCCGCGTCGACGCACTCGCAGATGCCCTTGACGTGGTCAGCCCTGTAACCCAGACCGAGGCCGCGGAGGTCGCGGGCCGACGCCTTGGAGAGCCGCGCATGGTCCGGGAACGCGTGGACCCCTGGGGCGATGCGTTCCCCGTACTCGGCCGCCAGCGAGCCTATCATCTTGGAGATCCTCGGTATGTTGGCGTAGGTTGCGAGGGCGAAGCTGACGAGGCACTCCCATTCGTCCATCTTGACGATCCTCAGCCCCCGCAGGCCCCGTATCCCGCCGCGGAGGACCTTGTCCCTGGAGAGAGCGCGCTGGATCCGCCCGATGTCATCGCACGCCCTGAGGTGCGTGGCGACCGCCTCGGCCGCCCCTCTCCCGCCAGGGTCGGCCGAGACGATGAGGGAGTCGCGCCCCATCCTCAGGGCCACGACCCTTCTGTCAAGCGGCCCGCTCCACGATCCGTCGTCCGCGCGGCGCCATCTGAAGGTCTGCCCGCAGCCCAGGGTCAGGTCGAGGTCCAGCGGGTCGATTTCGATCTCGAGGTCCATCGTGCGGTCAGCCTCTCCTCATCAGCGCTTGTATCCTATCATCCGCAAGAACTTCTTCCTGTCCTCGACGTCCTTCGGGGTCTCGACGCCTTTCGGCTTCTCGCCGTCTATGACCCCGATGATCCCACGTCCATCCTCGGTCTCGGCGACGATGACGGCGAGAGGGTTCGCAGTCGCGCAGAATACAGTGCAGACCTCGTGCACCGCCTTGATCGCGTTCAGGACGTTGATGGGGTACGAGTCCTTCAGGAAGGCGACGAAAGTGTGGCCCGCCCCGATGCTCATCGCGGTCCTGGAAGCCGCCTCCTTCAGGCCGTCGTCGTTGCCCTCGACCCGGACGAGACATGGTCCCGAGGCCTCGCAGAACGCGACCCCGAACTTCGCTTGAGGGACCGACCCGACTATCGCCTCGTAGAGGTCCTCGGCGGTCTTGATGAAATGGCTCTGACCTATGATGACGTTGGCGTTCTCAGGCGTGTCGACCTTCACCGTCTTGATTTCCATCTCTGTCCCCCGACTCTCAACAACCGCCGTGTGGAAAAACGTTTGCCCTGCCCTTCTGGCACGCCCTCCACGATATCGTTATCAGGACGAGAAATCAAAACGGTTAACTATTTATCCAGGCATACCGTAAAGTGAGCCCGACATAATAGGAGGCACTGCCACTTGCCAGATTCTAGCGGAGAGAAGCTCTGTCCGATTTGCGATTCTCCGCTTCAGCCCGGTTCGAAGAAGTGCGGGTTCTGCGGTACTGACCTGACCATCTTCGACATCGAGGTAGAGCCCGTCAAGAAGGCCGCGACCCCGCCCTCCGCGCCGAGCAGGGAGAGGATCGAGTCGCGTGTCGACGAGATAATGTCACGTCCGTCCCGCCCGTCGGGGATAAGGGACGTCTCCAAAGCACCGGCCCCGGCCCCGAAGCCGGCTCCCGAGCCCGTCCCCGAGGTCAAGCCGGAACCGGTCAAGGAGCCGGAACCCGCCCCCGTGGTGAAGGAACCGACGGCCGAGACGCCATCAGTGGAGATGTTCGAATGCCCGGAGTGCGGCGGCAAGGTCGAGGTCACCGCGAGCTCGTGCCCCAAGTGCGGCGTCCTGTTCGCCGAGGAGGGCGCGGACATGTTCCAGTGCCCAGCGTGCAACACGCTGGTCAATGTCGATGCGAAGGCGTGCCCCGGCTGCGGTGCTGTCTTCGTGGAATCAGAGGAGGCGGCCCAGGCGGAGTCAGCCTCGGCCGTCGCCGAGGCCGAACCGAAGCAGGTCGAGGCGCCTCAGCCCGTCCAGGCCCAGATCGAGGCCCCAGTCGCCGAGGTCGAGGAGGAGCCCGTCGAGGCGCGCGCCCCCAAGGCCGCGAAGGCGGACGAGGCCGCCGAGAAGAAGGGGCTGCTCGGGGGTTTCTTCAAGCGCAAGAAGAAGGAGGAGCCCGAGAAGATCCCGGAACCGGAGCCGAAGAAGGCCGTCGAGGAGGAGCCGGAAGAGGAATCATCGATACCAGGGATCCACGCTCCTGATGTCATACCCCCGGTGAGGAAGCTCGCCCCCAAGGTCGAGCCCAAGCCTGAGCCGCGCCCCGTCCCGACGATGGAAGTGCGCGCGCCCGCGCAGCCCGCGCCCGCGATAGACGCGAAGGACAAGGGCAAGGAGCTGGCGCGGATGGTCGCGGAGATGAAGCCTCTTCTCGCGCTCGCAATGGAGAAGGAGGTCGACATCTCCGAGCCGAAGCACCTGATCGACGACGCGGCGGTGGCCGGCAGGGAAAGGCACCTGGACACCGCGATAGACCTGGTGCGGCAATCGAAGGTCATGCTCATGAACAAGCTCGAGGTGCAGCTCACGGCGATGCTCGGCGTGCTGCGCGAGGAGCTCAAGGTCGCTTCGTCCCTCGGAGGGGACGTCTCGCGGCCAACCACGTATCTGCAGGAGACGGAGAAGGCGAAGGCCGCGGGTGACGTCGAGGCGGCGTTCGTCTACGCGGAGAAGGTCCAGAAGGACCTCCAGCCCATCACGGGCCGCTACAACGAGTCCAAGAAGAAGATCGCCGCCCTGAAGGGGCTCATCGCGGACTGCGAGGTCTTCATCGTGGACACCAGGGAGGCACGCGGGCTCCTGGTCGAGGCCGGCAACGCGTTCGAGTCCAACGACTACGGCGAGGTCGAGACCCTGGTCCGCACCGCCGAGGAGAAGCTCTACAAGTCCATCCCGAACAGGATGGCCGACGAGATCAACAAGGCCAAGGAGCTCCTCCGCGAGGCCAAGATGAGGAACGTCAACATCACGCCCATGATCACGACCCTGAAGTCGGTCATCAACCTCATGAAGGCCGGGGACTACAGGCAGGCGATGAAGGAGATGCGGGACTTCAAGGAAGCCGTCCGCAGGTCGGCATAGCCGACCTCATGTGAGGTTCAGTACCTCCATCTCCCTCTCCAGGATCGATATCTCCTGCTGCTTCAGCGTCTCGGGGCTCACCGAGATCGCGAGGATGCACTTCGATTCCGAGACCTCGTCTATGAGGCTCCTGATGAACCTCAGGACCGCCTCGAAGTTGGTGCTGCTTATCAGGTACTGGATGCCGTCCAGGACCACCATCCCCTGCTTGGGGTCGGCGATGAACTCCTGGATCTTGTGGACCATCATCTCCAGGGACGGCGGGACCGTGGTCTCCTGGGAGCTGTCCCTGTCCGTCAGCCAGAGTATCTCCGGCTGCTCCTGGAACTCCTCCCTGACCCGCTTCGGGTTCATCCTGGTGATGACCAGCCCCCTGAACTCCTCCTTCATCTTCCTCGACAGGAGGACGTTGCTGTAGGTGGGCTTCTCCTCCTCGATCAGGTAGCAGTGCCCAGGCTGGACCTTGACCTCCTTCATGATCTCCTTGCGGGTCTCCTGGACCGGGGCCAGCGGCTTCAGTATGTCCGAGACCAGGGCGAGGTCGACCTCCAGCTTCATTATGGTCGCGAACGCGGAGATCTTGTTCAGGGTGCTCTCGAGCTCGCGGACGCTGTTGGTGACCCTCTCCGCGATGTAGGCGACGATCTCGTCCGACATCCTCAGCTTCTTCTCCGCCGCCTTCGCCTTGAGTATCCTCACCCGCGTGTCGAGGTCCGGCGGCTGGATGTCGGCGGTTAGCCCCTTCTGTATCCTCGAGCTCAGCCTCTCGCTGAAGGCGGGGATCTGCGCGGGGACCCTGTCGCTTGCGAATGCCACCTGCTTGCCCGAATCGATCAGGCTGTCGATGACGTTGACCATCTCGTTCTGCGCGGCCTCGCTGGCCGCCAGGAACTGCAGGTCGTCGACGAGCAGGACGTCGGCCTTCTTCAGGTCCTCCCTTATCCTCCTCGTCAGGTCGCTGCCCTTCGCCTGGTCGAAGGCCTCGACAAGCCGGTCCGAGGGGACGTAGAGTATCTTGAGCGACGGGCTCGTCTGCCTGAGCTTGTTCCCGATGCTGACCAACAGGTGGGTCTTGCCCAGGCCGGACCCGCCGAATATGAGGAGCGGGTTGTACGTCTTGCCCGGTCCCTCGGAGACCGCGACCGCGGCGGCCACTGGGAACTTCGAGTTCGGCCCGACCACGAAGCTCTGGAAGGTCATGTCTGGCTGGAGCGGCTTCGTGAAGGTCATGGCGGGGATCTCCTCGGCGGAACACTTCGGGCAGCTCCCCTTCGGGTCTAGCTTCCCCCCGCACCTCGGGCAGCCAGCCTGGGCCGGCGCTCCCTCGGCCTCCGCCGCGGTCCCGGTCTGGTACTTGAGTATGAGGTCGTAGACGTCGGCCGCCTTCTCCTCGCGCTTCTTCTTCTCCATCTCGGCCTTGATCGACTCCTCCTCGGCCTTCCGCTTCTGGACCTTGCGGCGGATCTTCTCCTGCAGGAACTCGATGTCCGATTCTATCTCCGCGATCCTGGAGCGGTCGTCGAGCTTGGCCCGGATCTCGTTTATCTCGGGCTCATGCCCGAGTATCGGGAAGTTGTTGAGTATGGCCTCGAACTGCTTCAGCCGGTCGACGTCCTTGTCGAATATGGCCAGCTCCTTGGTGAGGGCCGGGGCCCCCTTCTTCTGGGCCTCAAGGAGCGTGTCGACCTTGAACCCCTTCCTGCGCCACTGCTCGATCCTCTCGGAGCCAGGGTCGGTCGGCCTCTCCTCGTCCTCAGCCTCCGGCGGCGGTGGCGGCTCGGGGGCCTGCGTCGCTGGCGCAGCGGCGGGCGCCGGCACCCTGGCAACGGGCCCCTTCGCGGCGACAGTCCGCGGGCCTGCGATCCAGGAGTCGGGGAACCGCCTCTCGAACTCCTCGCTCGAGACGCGGCTGTGGAGTTCGATGCTCGAGCCCTTGTCCTGGGAGTCCTCGAGTATGAACCTGAGGGACTTCTCCCCGGTGTAGATCCTCCTGAGCTCCCTCGGCTTGGACTTCTCGAACTCGTAGATCGCCATCACGGGGGTGCCCTGCTCGACCACTATGTAGCCCATCGAGCTCATGATGTCCTTCTCTAGAGTGACGCGGACGTAGCCCGAGAAACTGTATTGCTTGAGGTCCGCGAGGATCGCCTTGAGAGAATCAGGTCCGCCCTTCGCGGTCCTGACTACGATGCCCTCCGGGATGCGCAGGTCCGTGACCATCTCTGGTCTCCCGTGTATGAAAGGGGCATTAGGTAGAAAAAGCCTCTCGCCATGGCCACGCCGCCTGGACCGTCAATCGTCCGACCGAGCCACGGTCAAAAGGCTTAACTAGGGCGACAATCTTCCCAACAACCCCGATGCCACTGTAGCTCAGCGGCAGCGCCTACACGGCGCCGCGAAAGAGCGGCGGTTTCGTAAACCGCAGGTCGGGGGTTCAAAACCCTCCAGTGGCTCATCATATTCTCACAGACGATTGCACCGCACCAAGGCTAATATGTACGCTGCCCCTTCCGACCGTCATGGGCGACGGGGCAGTCGTTTTCGTGCAGTCGGTCGCATGCCCGACATGCGGTTCCCGCTCCTCCGCCTATCTGAGGATGGTCTCCTCCACGGAGGGGGCCGCGGTCTGCCCGCGCTGCGGGAGGGAGTTCCGGCACCCGCTGCCACAACACTATGTCCCCCAGGTCCCGCCTGCGGGGCACGCAGCCCACCGCGGTCATGGGAGGGCGACTCACTATCCAGGACTGTACAGCAGGCCGAAGGAGCCGCCCCGGTTCGACCTCGGGGGCATGATGAGGACCGCCGCATTGCCCTCCGATGCTTTCCAGCGGCTGATGGTGAGGACGGACTTCAGCCATGCGATGGTCATAGTCATACTGATGACGCTCATCGGGACCGTCGTCGCGGGCGTGGTCTCCTGGGCCCTCCTCGAGGAGCTCGGTTACTACACCTCGAACAACCTGTGGTTGGCAGCAGGGGAGGCCCTCAACTTCGGCATCCAGATCATAACGTTCTTCGTCTTCTCATTTTCCGCAGCGCTGATATCCAAAGGCATGTTCAGGGGCCGGGGCGACTACGCATCGACCGCGACTCTGATGGGCTACGCGTTCGTGTGGTTCACCGCGTTCTCGTTGGTGACATCCATCATCTTCAGCACGATCGTGGTCGACGTGATGTCTGAAGACAGCGGCGTCGTGACCGCGTCCATGCTCGCACTGGCCCTGCTGTTCCTCATCCTCTTGATCGGCCTCGTGTGGCTCCTATGGATGTCGGCCAGGGCGGTCAGCGTGGCGAACGACATCTCCCTGGGTGAGGGCATCCTGACGGTAATCATCGCGGCGCTCTTGACAGGGGCAGTGAGCTTCATCGTGGGCGTGTTCGTCACCCTGCCCATAGGGATCTCGCTGTGAGCCGACGGCTCACTCGTCGATGATCCGGTCGACCATCTTCATGGCGCAGAGGTCCCCGCACATGGAGCAGACCTCGGGGCTCCTGGGCTTCCTCTTCTTCCTGTACGCCCTCGCCCTGTCCGGGTCCATGCTCAGGTCGAACATCGTCTCCCAGTCGAACGCCTTCCTGGCGGAGGACATCCTCAGGTCCCAGTCCCTGTCCCTGCCACGCGCGAGGTCCGCGGCGTGGGCGGCGATCCTCGAGGCGATGACGCCCTCGCGGACGTCGTCGACGGTCGGCAGCGAGAGATGCTCCGAAGGGGTGACGTAGCAGAGGAAGTCCGCGCCGTGATAGGCCGCGATGGCCCCTCCGATGGCCCCGACGATGTGATCGTATCCGGCCCCTACATCGCACACCAGCGGCCCGAGGACGTAGAACGGGGCGCCCCTGCATACGGCCTTCTCGATGCGCACGTTCGCCTCGATCTGGTTCATCGGGACATGCCCCGGCCCCTCGACCATGGCCTGCACTCCGGCGGCCCTGGCCCTCTCGACGAGCTTCCCGAGCACCATCAGCTCGTGCATCTGGGGTATGTCGGACGCGTCGGCCGTGCTCCCGGGCCGCAGCCCGTCTCCGAGGCTGAGCGCGAATCCGTGCTCCTTGGCGAGCTCGAGCAGGTAGTCGTACTCCGAGAAGAGCGGGTTCTCAGCGCCGTTGTGGTGCATCCACGCGACGAGGATCGCCCCGCCCCTGGAGACTACGCCGGTGACCCTCTTGTGCTTCTTGAGGGACTCCGCGGTCTCGACGGTGACGCCGCAATGGACGGTCATGAAATCTATCCCGTCCTTGGCGTGCTCCTCGATCGACCTGAAGAGGTCATCGGAGGACATGCTCAGGACTCCTCCGGAGCCGGCCTTCCTGCACGCCGCCTCGTAGATAGGGACGGTCCCGACCGGCACGGTCGATGCCTTCACGACCTTCCGGCGGACCGCCTTGGTGTCGCCCCCAGTGCTGAGGTCCATCACGGCGTCCGCCCCGTACCTGATGGCCACGCGCAGCTTCTCGAGCTCCTCGTCGACATCGGCATGGTCCTTGGAGGTCCCGATGTTGGCGTTGATCTTCACCCTCAGCCCTTCGCCTATTCCGCACGGGGCGAGCCTGGTGTGTCTCGGGTTCCGGGGGATAACGACCCTTCCTGAGGCGACGAGTCTGGCCAAGCGCTCGAGTTCGAGTCCTTCGGCCTTCGCAACCCCCTTCATTTCCTGTGGAAGTGCCCTGTTCCGTCTGCCAGCCATCGGATACCGTTTCCAATGAACGGTCACGCGGTATAAATCCTTTCATCAGGCACGCGTCGGGCCAGAACAGAACATTCGCATCTGGTGCGTTACTGCGGATGAGCCCGTCTTCGACCACGGCTGCATGCCGCCGCACCCCCCCGTCCACCCCGTCGTCAAACGACGATGTTTCCTGTGGAGAACGCCATGCGCAGAACGGCACTTTCCTGCAGTGGAAACGAAGGGGGGTTTTTGGGACGGCCAGATAGTACTCGCAAAGCCTTTAAATATCACGGTTCCATTGAAGATTCAGAACGCTGAATAAAACGCCGAAAACGCGGATGGGATGCAGCGCTCCAAGTCCACTAGAATCAGTGTGTTTCATAGGGTTGAGTATCGATGGAAGACACGACCTACGATGCTGAGAGAATCCAGGTCCTCGAGGGCCTCGAAGCGGTCCGGAAGCGGCCGAGCATGTACATCGGAAGCACGGACTTCCACGGCCTCCATCACCTCGTATACGAGGTGGTGGACAACAGCATCGACGAGGCCATGGGCGGGTTCTGCACTCAGATCACGATCTCGCTCAACGAGGACGGCAGTGTCACCGTCGAGGATGACGGGAGAGGCATCCCGGTCGGCTTGCACAAGAAGTACAAGCAGGACGCCCTCGAGCTCGTCCTGACCAAGCTACACTCCGGAGGCAAGTTCGACCGCAAGACCTACAAGGTCTCCGGCGGGCTGCACGGGGTCGGCCTCAGCGTCGTGAACGCACTCTCCGAATGGCTCGAGGTGCGCGTGAGCAGGGGCGGGAAGGTCAACTTCCAGAGATACGAGCGCGGCGTCGCGGTCACTCCGGTCAAGACCGTCGGCGATGCGCAGGTCACGGGCACGATAGTCACGTTCAAGCCAGATGCCCAAATCTTCGAGGACGTCAACTTCAACTACGAGACGCTCTCGGGCAGGATGAGGGAGCTGGCATTCCTCAACCGGGGCCTGAAGGTCATCATAACCGAGAAGAAGACGAACCAGGTGGGCAACTACAGGTTCGAGGGCGGCCTCGTCGAATACGTCCAGTTCATCAACAGGAACAAGGCATGCCTTCACGAGAAGCCCATATACATCATGGCCGAGAAGGGCAGCACGTCCGTCGAGCTGGGGATGCAGTACACCGACAGCTATGCGGAGAACATCCACACGTTCGCCAACAACATCAACACGATAGAGGGCGGCACCCACCTCATCGGTTTCAGGGCGGCCCTGACGCGTACCGTCAACGATTACGCCAAGAAGTACGGCTTCATGAAGGGCAACGGCGACGCTCTCAGCGGGGAGGACGTCCGCGAGGGCCTCACCGCGGTCATCAGCGTCAAGATCGCAGAGCCGCAGTTCGAGGGTCAGACCAAGACCAAGCTGGGCAACAGCGAGGTCCGCGGGCTCGTCGAATCCCTCGTCAGCGAGAAGCTCTTCGAGTTCCTCGAGGAGAACCCGAAGATCGCCCAGGCGTCTATAAGCAAGGCGATCCTGGCCTCACAAGCGCGAGAGGCCGCCAGGAAGGCGAGGGAACTCACGCGCAGGAAGGGCCTGCTCGATGTGGGGAACCTCCCGGGGAAGCTCGCCGACTGCTCGGAGAAGGACCCTTCGAAGTGCGAGATATTCCTCGTCGAGGGAGACTCCGCAGGCGGCAGCGCCAAGCAGGCCAGGGACAGGACCTTCCAGGCCATCCTGCCGCTCAGGGGCAAGATCCTCAACGTCGAGAAGGCCCGGCTCGACAAGATGCTCAAGAACCAGGAGATAAGGACCATAATCACGGCCCTCGGGACAGGCATCGACTCGGAGTTCGACATCTCCAAGGCGAGGTATCACAGGGTCTGCATCATGACCGATGCCGACGTCGACGGGGCGCACATCCGTACCCTCCTGCTCACGTTCTTCTACAGGCACATGGAGCCGATGATCCGGCAGGGCTACATGTACATCGCACAGCCCCCGCTCTACCGCGTGAGGAAGGGGAAGACTGAGCGGTACGTCTTCTCCGACAAGGAGCTCCAGGACGCAGTTCAAGAGCTCGGCCAGGGGGCCGAGATCCAGAGGTACAAGGGCCTGGGCGAGATGAACGCGGAACAGCTCCGCGAGACGACGATGAGCATGTCGATGCGCATACTCAAGCGCGTGACGATCGAGGACGCCGTCGAGGCGAACAACCTGTTCGACATCCTCATGGGAGACGCGGTCGAGCCGCGTCGCAAGTTCATACAGGACCACGCCAAAGAGGTGGAGTTCCTGGACGTGTGAGGTGGACGGGCATGGCTGACGACAAGAACCCTGAGCAACACCCGCAGTCCCCGATCGCCGCGAGGCTCGTGCCGCGCCCCATCGAGACGGAGATGAAGAAGTCGTACATCGACTACGCCATGAGCGTCATCGTCGGGCGCGCGCTCCCCGACGTCAGCGACGGCCTCAAGCCGGTCCACAGGCGCATCCTGTTCGCCATGAACGAGATGGGCCTGCTCCACAACCGCCCTCAGAAGAAGTCGGCGAGGGTGGTCGGCGAGGTCCTGGGCAAGTATCACCCGCACGGCGACGTCGCCATCTACGACACGCTCGTCCGAATGGCCCAGGACTTCTCGATGCGCTACCCGCTGGTCGAGGGCCAGGGCAACTTCGGCAGCATAGACGGGGACTCCGCAGCCGCCATGAGATACACCGAGTGCAGGCTCTCCTCGATATCCACTGAGATGCTCGACGACGTCGACGAGGAGACGGTCGACTTCACGGACAACTTCGACGGGACCATGAAGGAGCCGCTCGTGCTCCCAGCCCGCCTCCCCAACCTGCTCGTCAACGGCTCGTCCGGCATCGCCGTCGGCATGGCCACGAACATACCGCCCCACAACCTGACCGAGGTCGTGGACGCGATCAGCCTCATGATCGACAGGCAGATCGCGGGCAAGGACGTCGAGCTCAGGGACCTCATGGAGGTCATCAAGGGGCCGGACTTCCCGACCGGAGGCATCATCTACGGGGCTCAGGGCATCGCGGAGGCGTACGCGTCCGGGAAGGGCCGCATCCGCATCCGCGCGCGCTACACGGTGGAGCATGACGAGGACACCGGGCGGGCGCAGGTCATCGTCACCGAGATCCCCTACATGGTCAACAAGAGCACCCTGGTCGAGGAGATCGCCCAGCTGGTCAAGGACAAGCGCATCGAGGGCATCTCGGACCTGAGGGACGAGAGCGACAAGGACGGCACCAGGATCCTGATAGAACTCAAGCGCGACGCGATCGAGGACATAGTCCTCAACCAGCTCTTCGCCCACTCCCAGCTCCAGACGACCTTCGGCATCATCAACCTCGCGCTGGTCAACAACCAGCCCCGCGTGCTCAGCCTGAAGGAGATGCTGGAGTACCACATCGAGCACAGGTTCGATGTCGTTAAGAGGCGCACGCAGTACCGGCTGAGGGAGGCGGAGAAGCGCGCTCACATACTCGCGGGGCTCATGATCGCCCTGGACCACCTGGACGATGTCATCAAGATCATCAGGAAGGCCAAGACGAGGGACGAGGCCCGGACAGGCCTGATGTCCAAGTACCTGCTCTCGGAGGAGCAGACGAAGGCCATCCTGGAGATGCAGCTCCAGAGGCTCACGGGCATGGAGATGCAGGCCGTCAGGGACGAGTTCGCCGCGACCCAGAAGCTCATCGAGGAGCTGCGCTCCATCCTGAAGGACGAGAAGAAGATCCTCGGGATCATCAAGGCCGAGGCCATCACGATACGGGACAAGTACGGGGATGAGAGGCGGACCCACATCGAGGCCCAGGGGGCCGACATGGACATCGAGGACCTCATCCCGGTCGAGGACGTCGTGGTGATGATCAGCAACACCGGCTACATCAAGCGCCTCTCGCTCGACACCTACCAGTCGCAGAAGAGGGGCGGCGTCGGGCTCATGGGCATGGAGACGAAGGAGGAGGACTACGTCGTCGACCTCTTCGTCACCTGCTCCCACGACTACATCATGTTCTTCACGAACAAGGGCAGGGTGTACTGGCTGAAGGCGTACAGGATACCCGTCGGCGGGCGGCACGCGAAGGGCAAGCCCATCATCAACCTGCTCGAGGCCCTCGAGGAGGGCGAGCACGTCATGAGCACCAAGCCCGTCAAGCACTTCGAGGACGACCGGTACCTCGTCTTCTCCACCAGGCGCGGCCTGATCAAGAAGACCCGCCTGTCCGCGTACCAGCATGTCCGCCAGAGCGGCATCATCGCCATCAAGCTCGAGGAGGGCGACGAGGTCATGGAGACGGCCATCACCGACGGCAGCAAGGAGGTCCTGCTGGCCACCAGGAAGGGCCTGGCGGCCAGGTTCCTGGAGACCGACGTCCGGCCAACGGGCAGGGCGACCTTCGGCGTCAGGGGCATAAGGCTGCAGAAGGGCGACGAGGTCGTCAGCATGGCCGTCGTGAACGAGCACGACCAGCTCCTGACCGTGACCGAGAACGGGTACGGCAAGCGCTCCCTAGTGAGCGACTACAGGAAGATACGCAGGGGCGGGAAGGGAGTCATCACGATCAAGACGGTCGAGAGGAACGGTAAGGTCGTCAGCGTGAAGGCCGCCACGGACGAGGACGAGCTCATAGTCACGAGCGTGCGCGGGATGGTCATACGCATGCCCGTGAGCGGCATAAGCGTGCTCGGGCGCGCGACGATGGGCGTGCGCATGATGCGCCTCAGGGAGAACGACAGGGTCACGGCTGTCGCGCGGCTGATCGGGCTGAGCGAGGAGGAGCGCGTCGTCGAGAGCGGCAGGACACTGACCACCTGCCCCCCTGAGAACGGGGACGCCGCCGAGAACGGCGACGGAGAGGGCGACGAAGAGGACGGCAAGGAGGAGACTGGCGGAGGGGAAGGGGACGACGAGGGCGACGAGACCTAGACGCCCTCGGCTGGCCCAATGAATCACATGTGATAACAGGCCCCAAAGCTTTATTTGGCGAAAGTCGATTGAAAACCTCGGACCCGTCCCCCCAAGGAGGAAGCCCACTTGTTCAGAGATTCCATCCCAGGCCTGGAGAAGGTCTTCAAGAACGACGTCGCACGCCCCAAGGTAATCCTCGTGACCGGCCCGCCGGGCTCGATGAAGACGAGCTTCTGCTACTCGCTGATGTCCCACTACCTGAAGGACAAGAACGAGATAGGCCTGTACGCCACCCTCGAGGAGACGGTGGACAGCCACATCAAGAACATGGAGAGCATGGGCGTGAAGCTCTCCGCCAAGATGCAGATCTCCGACATGACCGACCTCAGGGACATGGACCAGATAGACGAGGTCGTCGGGGAGGACGTCTCGACGGACTACGTGCTGTTCATAGAGAAGATGATCCAGAGGTTCAGGCGCTCCCACGGGGACAAGTTCTCGATATTCGTCCTCGACTCGCTCGGCGCGCTCTACTCCCTGATGGAGAACCAGAAGGACATGCGCAAGAAGATGTTCTACTTCTTCAAGATGCTCAGGGACAACAACCTCACCACGTTCATTATCATGGAACGCTCTCTCAGCGGGGAGTCGCAGCTCCTCGGGAACGAGGGCTTCCTCGCGGACGGCATCATGATGCTCGGCCTCGACCGCCAGAGGGGGAAGCTGATGAGGTTCCTCCAGGTCGAGAAGATGAGGGCCTCCGAGCACAGCATGGAGCGCCATGCGATCGAGGTCGGCAAGAACGGCATCCAGGTCCTGGGTCCGCTCCTGAGCACCTGAGGGCGACGCCGCTCCCAAACCACTTGACGTGCAGACCAGTTACACAGAGTGATTGGAGATGTCCGAGGAAAAGACACCCACGATCGAGAACATACTGACCAAGGCAGTCAACGAGCTCAAGGCGCAGGAGGCGGCCGCCCGCAAGAAGGAGCAGGACCTCCACGCCATGAAGGACGGGCTCGACAAGCAGAAGTCGGAGCTCGACGCGCTCGAGCAGCGGCTCCGCGAGAAGGAGGACGCCCTGAGGCAGAAGGAGTCGTCCGTCGAGAACGCGGAGTCATCCCTGAAGGAACGCGAGGCCGCAGCGCAGAAGCGCGCCTCGGAGCTCGAATCCAGGGACGAGGAGCTGAGGAAGGCCGAGGCGGGGTCCCGGTCCGCGCTGGCCGCGGCCGAGGCCAGGGAGAACGAGGCGGCCGAGCGGGCCAAGGCCGTCGACTCGCAGCTCGAGGAGATCGGCGCGAGGCGGAAGGCACTCCTCGACCGGGAGGAGGCGACCAAGAGGTCCGAGGACGAGCTCCAGAGGGTCATCGAGCAGATCTCGTCCAGGAGGGACGCCCTCATAGCGAGGGAGAAGGCCCTCGCCGAGGAGGAGGAGGCCCTCCGCAGGGACAGGGAGAAGGTGGCCGAGGACGCCAGACGGCTGCTGCAGCGGCAGCAGGAGGTCATGGCGGCGGCGGTCGCGGCGCCCAAGCGCGAGGAGG
>JALOTO010000136.1 GCA_025457845.1 Thermoplasmata archaeon
GACCACGACTACCAGGGCTCCACCTCGCAGTCGGCGAGCGAGAACGCCTGGGACACCGACTTCGTCCCGCTGAAGTGGAAGTACGAGGACTTCCTCGACACATGGACATGCGACACGACGCGCTGGGGCGTGCCAGGCCTGATGTACGGTGGGGTGTTCTGCGTCCCGTGGGATGTCGACATAGTCGCGCCGAGTACGGTCGTGGCAGGGGAGAAGTTCCAGGTAGAGGCGACCATAACCTACCCGTGCCTGGAGCCGTTCGGGTCCGAGGTCTTCCCGACATTCCCTGCGGAGGGGTTCGATGCGGCCCTCTCCACCACCGCGGGACTGAACGTCTGCAAGGCGCCTGACCTGACCGCACTGGGCACACTCGGTGCGGGCCAGTCCGTCACACTCACATGGGAGTTGTGCGCGTGCAAGAACCCGGGGATATACTCGCTCGACATCACAGCGAGCGGCCTCGTCTCAGGCTCGCTCGATGCGTGGAAGGACTATCCGGCGTACGATTACGCGGACCTGATCGGCGGGAGATCGTCGGCCGCGGTGACGGTCACACCCTGAGGCCGTCCGACCGTCCCCGGCAGCCGAAACGATGACATGCGGATCAGCCCATGCCCTCCCGATGTGGAGGATGTCACGATGAGGAGCATGAGGAGGAGGGAGAAGGAGGTCACGGACCGAGATGAGATGGTCCGCGTGCTCCGCGAGACGAGATACGTGACCGTCGCGATGTGCGGAGACGACGGCCCTTACCTGGTGACCCTGTCCCACTGCTATGACCCCGACCGGAACGCCATCTACTTCCACTGTGCTCATGAAGGCAGGAAGATCGACATCCTGAGACGGGACGGACGGGTATGGGGGCAGGCCCTGATCGACCTCGGATACGCGGACGGGAAGTGCGACCACCTCTACCAGACGACGCAGTTCCGGGGGAAGGTGAAGTTCGTAGAAGAACCCGAGGAGAAGCGCTACGCCCTTGGGATGATGATCAGGAAGAACGAGAAGGACCCCGTGCTAGTCGAGTCCGAGCAGGTCACGGATGAGTCGGTCAGGAACGTCAACATCGGGCGGATCGATATCGACCTGATGACAGGGAAGAGGTCAGATCGGGTCGTTGTATCGGTGTAGCGTTCTTCGGGCGGATTGGTCGACGAATGGAATGACCCCGAGGGCGGGCGTCATCACCCCGAGAGGATGGTCCGCCATGGTCAGCATGGCGCCTTGGGCGTTCCTCTCCTGTGGAATGCTGTCACGGGCCGGATGAGCGATCTTCCGAGGAATCCCTCGTAGGTGGGTTGCGCATCCCTAGAGTGTGGCTTCTGTCGAGCTATGCGTTCCTGCGTGCCAGGGGGATCAGGAAAGGGACGGCGAACAGCGAGAGTGCGACCGCTCCGTAGATATAGTATCCAGTTACGAGCAGGCCGAGAGCCAGGAAGAACATGGAGCTGCAGTATCCGATTATGACAGTGCGCCCCGTGGACACGTTCAGTCCGCTGCTCCTCGGCATGGAATCCCCGATTGCCGAGGGCGGGACTCCTGCACCTGCTCGGGGTGGTGCGGTGAATCCGACCATGTGTTCCCATGTATGGATTCGATGGGTACATGTGAGTTCTTACGGACTGCCTGCGGAGAGCGATCCAATCCGACGACATCTGTCAGCATTCCGGGGAGGCATCTATCGCCTGTCCCGGAATACGAACGGGAGGGCGCACAGCACGAGGGCTAGCGCGCCGTAGAACGGATGTCCGGCGACGAGCAAGGCTATCCCCGTGAAGAGGAGCCCTCCCACGTAGATCGCGAAGAGGGACTTGGAGTAGTGCGTGTCGAGCTCGCTGGCTACGGTCTTGTGCATGTTGAGCTTCGCAGACGGCGGGATGCTGATGGTCCGTGGAGGAGGTCCTCCGGCCCCTGTCACTCTCATCGCGTGAGTGGCATCGCCGGCCGGTTTCTTCCGGCTTTCGCAGGACTCCCGCTCGGACAGCTTTAACTCCGTGAACCCCGGTACCCTCCCGACGGACGCTCCGGAGTGGGACCGGATGTCCGTGGAGGGAGGCGATTAGGTGGGCTCGGACAAGGTTCTTAAGGACTTGAGAGAGGCCGTGCTCG
Organism: Thermoplasmata archaeon; assembly: GCA_025457845.1. Next base: position 2,110 of record JALOTO010000136.1, read on the forward strand.
GGTGCGACCCGGATGCGGCCGCCAAGGCGGCGAACGCGGCTGTCAAGGCAGGGGTCGACCCCCTGACGGCGATCGAGAAGGGGCTCGCGCCCGCGATCAAGGAGGTGGGCGAGCGCTTCGAGAGGATGGAGGTCTACCTCCCCGAGCTTATGCTCGCGGGGGATGCTATGAAGTCCGCCCTCAAGGTGTTCCTGCCGCTCATACCGAAGCAGAAGAAGGTGAGCAGGGCGACGGTCGTCATCGGGACCGTCCAGGGCGACGTCCACGAGATCGGCAAGAACATAGTCGCGAGCCTGCTGATGGCCAACGGGTTCGATGTCGTCGACCTCGGGGTCGACGTGAAGACACAGGCTTTCGTGGAGGAGGCAAAGAGGTCGAACGCCAGGATCATCGGCGCATCCGCCCTGATGTCCAGCACCATCGGCTCTCAGAAGGACATAATCGACTACCTCTCGGCGACGGGCACCAGGAAGAAGCACGCGGTGCTCATAGGCGGAGGGCCGACGACCGAGGAATGGAGGAAGGAGATAGGCGCGGACGGGTGGGGCAGGACCGCGGTCGACGGGGTCAAGCTCGCCGGGAAGTTCTCGAGGTGATGGAATGGTCCAGATTCTCGATGTCATGGAGAAGGCGCTCGAGGGCAAGCCGATGAGCGAGACGGACTACCAGCTCAGGGTGTTCGCCCCGAAGGTCCTAGAGAAGGTGCGCGAGCACCACGTCAGGTACGACCCGGAGAGCCCGATACACCAGTTCGACTCGGCCGCGGACGAGCTCTTCGACGCCGGGCTCGAGCTGCTCGTCGACGTCGGCGCCTATTGCACCTCGACTGGCAGGGTCATCTCGTTCACCGAGGGGGAGGTCAAGGAGGCGCTGAAGCGGGCGCCCTCGAAGCTGCATTTCGGCGAGGGCGCGGACAGGAAGTCGCTCGTCTCAAGGCGGCCGGAGGACGTGCGTCCCCCGTGGTGCCTGCTCGGCGCCGGCGGAGGGCCGTGCTCGAGCGACAGGGCGTTCACGACGCTAGTCGAGGGGTATGCGGAGATTCCCGAGACGAACGCGATAACCACCCCCGCCATCACGCGCGTGGGCGGGATGAGGATCAGGCCGTCGTCCCCGCTCGAGATACTCGGCGCGCAGAGGAACGCCGTCCTCGGAAGGGAGGCGTGCAACCGCGTGGGGCGGCAGGGGATCCCCCTGATGAACACTCTCGCGACGGCCGAGTCCGACATCGCCCTGGCCGCCGCGCTCCATCCCAAGTTCGGCCTGAGGCAGTCCGACGGCTACATGATCTGCTGCATGGACCCGATGAAGACCGACTTCGCCAGGCTGAACAAGGTCACGTCCGTGCTCTCCCTCGGAGGGGCCATAGGCATGTGCTTCGGGACGATGCTCGGCGGGTACGCGGGGAGCCCTGAGGGCACGGCCGTGTCGAACGTCGCGCACCACCTGATGGGCATACTGGCATACCAGGCGAGCTGGCTGCTGCCGTTCCCTCTGCACCTGAGGCACGTGTGCAGCAGCACGCGGGACATGCTGTGGGTCATAAGCGCGACCGGCCAGGCGATCACCAGGAACACGCACCTGCTCACCATCAACCTGAACTACACCGCGGCGGGGCCGACGACTCCGATGTGCCTCTATGAGACCACCGCGTCCGTCACGGCTGCGGTCGTGTCCGGCATGTCGATCGAGAGCGTGGGCGTCGCGACGAACAGGTACGAGGACAGGACCACGCCCGTCGAGCCGAGGATCTCCGCCGAGGTCGGGCACGCGGTGGCAGGGATGAAGCGGCTCGAGGCGAACAACCTGGCCAACGCCCTGCTGAAGAAGTACGAGAACAGGCTGACGGAGCCGCCGCTCGGGAAGACCTTGTTCGAGTGCTGGGACGCCGACAGGCGCAGGCCCTCGAAGGAGTACTCGCAGGTCGTGAAGCGGTACAAGAGGGACATGGCGGACCTCGGCCTGGAGTTGAAGCCAGAAATCTCCTGAGCCGATGAAGTCGACGCATGCGTCCCCTCTTCGAGGCAATTGTTTATCCAGCGGAGGCGCTTCAGATGATGCCATGAAGACGAGATGCCCGTGGGTCGATGTCGACGACCCGCTGTCGGTCGCGTATCACGATGACGAATGGGGGGTCCCGGTCCACGACGACCGCCTGTGGTTCGAGTTCCTCGTGCTAGAGGGGGTCCAGGCAGGACTGAGTTGGATGACCGTCCTCAG
>JALOTO010000137.1 GCA_025457845.1 Thermoplasmata archaeon
GAAGTTCGCCCACCCCGTCGCCCCGTCCCACACCATCGACCTGTACATGGTCTCCATCGACGCGCTCCAGTAGTACGAGACCGAGCTGGTCGGGAACCATACGCCCAGGCCGTTCATGCCGTCGCAGTCCTTCGAGTGCCACTCGTAGATGACCGCCTGGTCGACCGCCGTCACGACCGCGCTGGCCGCGCTCCTGACCGCCGTGCTCAGCTTGGTGTTCGCGGACACCAGCTGCGCGAAGCCCATGAGGTCGACCGCGTTGGCGGTGGCCGCCGCTGACAGCCTGCAGGACTTGTAGGTCTTGTAGTACGTGGCCATGGTCGAGGTCATCGCCGAGGCGAAGGTGTTCGTCGCTCCTGAGACCGCCGTCATGTAGGCCATGTCGAGCACGCTGATCGTGCAGGTGTTCCAACCGAGGGCGATATAGAACTCGGTGAACTCCTGCGCCGAGAGGAGCGCGAAGGTCCTCGCGTCCATCGTCGGGGCCGCAACGAGCGGGGCGAGCACCTGGTCGTACGGGAAGCCCTGGCCCCAGACCGTCTGCTGGCTGAAGACCATGTACCCGCCGTAGCCGGCGAGCTGGTCCGCCACCTCGGCCTGGGCCATGTTGCATGCATCGAAGATGACGACATCGAAGTAGACCCCGCCGTTAACGACGCCCGTCCTCAGCTCGGGCATGGTGAGCTTGTCGGATGCGGACGTGTCGTCCCAGCAGAGGCCCATTATGCCTCCGCCGTGGTCCCAGAAGTCGATCGCGTAGTGGTCCGCCGGGTACAGCGCCTCGATATCGTCTATCATCGTGGTCACCGTGGCCGGGTCGCCCATGTTGAGCTCACCGTAGCTGACCAGGGTCGTCGTGCTGCCCTGGTTCACGTAGAGCAGGTTCGCCGTCCCCTCGAGAGTGTCCTGTAGCACCACTATGTTCACGTCGGCCGTCGACCCGACCGCGGTCATCTCGGCCAGGTCGGTGTAGCTCGCCGCCTCAAGGTTGTTGTCCCCGTCCATGTACACCATGACGGTCCACATGTCCGGCACTATCTCCGCACTGGCCGGTGCGGCCAGCATCAGCGACGGCATGGCCATGAGCAGAGCCGCCGCTAGTCCTATCATCATCTTCCCCAACTCACAATCCCCCTGTACATTCTCCATCTTCTGCCCGCAGGGTCCCGGAAAAAAGCCCCCTAGGGAGTGCACCCGCAAGCTTGTCGGACCGTATCCGAATATCTGCACTTAACGATTGCTGAGATGTGCGCATCGGGTGCGTGCTGGCCTTAACCCCGTGAAGCCTTGAAGGTCTTTCAAAGGGATGAGAGAAAACGGATGGGAAGGGGGTTTGGGGTTTGACGGTCCGGTCCGCGATCACAGCACTAGCTGCTTGTACGAGCCGACCTTCTGTGCAGTCGCCGCGTCGTAGGCGATCTTCGCGGTGAGGCAGTCCTGGACCGCGAGACCGGTCGAGCAGAAGACGGTTATCTCCTGGTCGTCCTGCCTGCCCCTCTTGAGTCCGGCGACGACATGGCCTATCTCGGCGTCCACGTCCTCCTTCACGGCGTGCCGGGCTTGACCCACTCGTCGTGGATGATCGGCGCCCTCGAGGAGGTGCAAGTGACCACGATGTCGGAGTCCGCGACCGCGGCCTTCGCGTCCGCGACCGCCCTGATCTTGCCGACCCTGTCCTTGTAGTGGCGCCTGAACTCCCGCGCGAGGGACTTGGCCTTCTCAGGGTACATGTCGAAGAGCCTGACCTCGTCGAACTTCCCGAACTGGGTTATGAGGGCGAGCATCTGCGTCCTCGCCTGGTTGCCGGCCCCGATGATCCCGAGGACCTTCGGTTCCTTCCTCGCGAGGTACTTGGAGGCTATCCCGCTGGCAGCCCCGGTCCTCATGTCCGTGACATGCGTCGCGTCCATGACCGCGAGGGGCGCGCCGGTGTGCGGGTTGATCAGGACCAGCAGAGCCATGACGGTCCTCATGCCGACCTTCGAGTTCTGCGGGTGTACGTTCACGATCTTGACCGCGGACACGTCCATGTCCTCGACGTACGAGGGCATGGTCCTTAGGTCTCCGTCGTACTTGGTGTAGAACATATAGACCTTCGGCGGCATCTGGACCTTGTCAAGGCCCTTGTGCTTGAAGGCGTTCTCGACCGCTCCCAGGACATCCTTCATGTCGAGGAGCTTCTTGACCTGCTTCCCGGTCAGCAGCAGGGTCTTCACCTGAACGTGTTGCTGGGACATAGGGCAATACCATCCTTTTGTGTGGCAATCGGGTGCGCCGATATAAGCGTATTCGACCTAAGCGGTTACTCCATCCAGAGGGTCCCGGGAAGGGTTCATATCCCGTCGTTTCCGGTCCAGACGCTGGCCGGCCGATGGACAGTCGTGAGCAAAGCGATTTATGCACGTACAGCAATCATAACGGGTCGATGCCGCGGCCGGGTTCTGGAGGCCCTCCGAAGAGGGCGCTGGGCGGCCGTCGGGAACACCCGGAGGGACTCCGATCTCACCACTCTCCTCTCTGTCCGAGCTGATCAGGGGCAACTCCGCTTCCATCATCGAGTCGTGGGCCGCCGAGTCGGCCAGGATACCGTTCACCAAGGCCGCGGACTTCGCCGTCCCCATGGAGGCCCGGAGGGACCGCATGAAGGCATACCTCGATGCCCTCGTGGAGCGCATGGACGACCCGGGTTCCAGGAAGGCGCACGAGATCCTCCGCAGCACCATGAGGACCGAGCACCAGAGGAGCCTCAACCTGAGCAGCGTCATCCGCAACCAGCACATCCTCAGGGACATACTGTTCGGGGTGGTCGAGAGGTCCATGCCGGAGGGCGAACGACAGAGCGCCAGGACCGCCATCGAGGCCATGATCGACAGGAGCGTCGAGGAGATAGTCCTCCTGCTCGAGGACTTCACCGAGACCCAGGGGGTCCTCATGCGCTGCCTCTCCTGCTCCCCCGCGGAGAAGGGCGAGCTCGAGCACATACTGGCGAGGTTCTGCAGGAACGCGATGGACTACTTCGACGCGGACATCGTCGTGATCTTCAGGCACGCGGAGGGCTCCAGGGAGCTGACCGTCGTCGCCAGCGCGGGCAAAGGGGTCGCCCTTCCCAAGGACAGGAAGGTGATGTTCGACTCGTTCCCGCTCGCGGCCGAGGCAGTCGCCCTCAGGAGGCCGAGGACATGCGTGGAATCGGCAGCGGCCGGCGGCCCGAGGAAGCGGACCATGGGGAGCATAACCTTCGAGCACTGCCTGGCCGTCCCCATGGAGACCGAAGGACGGATTACCGGGCTCTTCTTCGTCGCCGACTCGACGAGGTCCATCCACTACACCTCGGAGGAGGTCAGCATGGCGGAGGACCTCGCCGGCCATGTCCGCAGGGTGCTGATGAACGCGGACATCTTCGAGGTCCTGAGCGTCCGGTCCCGCGCGCAGAAGGCCCTCATAGACACGGCCGTCAACCTCCAGAAGGAGATCGAGTCGGAGGAGATCTACAGGATCGTCGGGGACAAGGTCGTCCAGATGATCCCGTGCAGCGAGCTCGCGTTCTACATGTTCGACTGGGAGAGGCGCGTCGGGAACCCGGTCTACTCGTTCGGCCCCTACGCCGCCGAGGTCATGGGGGACAAGGACTTCCCCGCGGACGTCGGAATCTGCGGCCATGTCGCGAGGACCAAGCGTGCGGAGATCATCCACGACACCGAGTCCGACCCCAGGGGCGACTACATCCCCGGCACGCCCGCCACCCACTCGAGGATGCTCGCCGTCCCCCTCGTGGGCAGGAAGGACGTCCTCGGGGTCATAGAGCTCCTCAAGTATCCCCCGGACGACTTCGCCCAGGAGGACCTGGAGATCGCGACCCTGTTCGCCAACCACGCGGCGGTGGCGATCGAGAACGCGAGGCTCCTCAAGGAGGTCCTGGGCGCCAGGGACCAGGTCGAGCTGAGCATGGACCTGATGACCCACGACATAGCGAACTACACGACGCCCGTCACCGCCTACCTCGACTCCCTCATCAGGCATCCTGGATGCGACGACACCGAGAGGGACAAGCTGACCAAGGCCCTCTTCCAGGTCGAGAGCATCATGGGCCTTGTGGACATGGTGAGGCTCACGGGCAGGCTCAAGGAGGACGGCGCCCGCGTGACGAAGAGGACGGACCTCGGCGCCGCGATATCCTCCTCTGTGGACCGGGTCAGGAAGGATCCCCACGCCAAGCCCTTCGACGCAGAGCTGAAGCTGCCGGCCGGGACCATCGCGGTCATGGCCGACGAGCTCCTGGGGGAGGCCTTCAGGCAGCTGGTCTTCACTGCGGTGAAGTCGGACAGGCAGGAGAGGCCGCGGCTCATAATAACCGCGGAGCAGAGGCGCGACGGGAGGAGGGAGTCGTGGCATGTCATGTTCTCCCAGCCGAACAGGAGCATCCCCGACCACCTCAAGGCAGAGGTCCTCAAGATGGGCAGGGCCGGGAAGTCCGAGCTCACGGGCGGGTTCGGCCTGGGGCTCGCGCTCGCGCGCGCCATAGTGGAGCGGCAGATGGGCCGCATGTGGGTCTCCGACATCGTGGCGGGGGACCCGTCCCGTGGATGCGTGTTCAACATAACGCTCCCGAAGGCGTGAGCGCCCGCGCGTGCGCGCGTTTTATCTAATCCGTGTGCGTACGCCGGGCGGGGAGAGTATGCCGAGACGAAAGTACGGCAGGATGGTCAAGGCGGTGCCTCCGGTCAAGGAGGAGAAGTGCAGGTACTGCAGGCTGGGCATCCCGTGCCCCGTGCACAAGAAGAAACCGTCGTGACGCGTCATAGGGTGTTCACGGTCATCAGGGTCAGGACTATCGACACCATCAGGACTATCATGAACGCCGCTCCCAGGCCGGAAAGCCACGCGTAACCCTTCTGCGTCCTGCCCCTCGTCCTGAATATCTGCATGAACACGACCTCCTCGGCGAAGGCCATCGCCATCGCCGCGGATGTGATGTAGTGGTTCCCGAGGGGATATGTGGCCAGGGACGCGACCAGCCCCGTGAGGACGGCCCCGGTGGCGAGCCACCACGCCCTCTCCCTCCCGAAGACCACGACGAGGTTCCTCCTGTTCGACGCTGCCGCCAGCTCGGCGTCGGTGAAGTCTATCATGATGAGCAGCGCGACCATCTGGATGAAGCACGGGACCGAGATCCACAGGATCTCGTGGCTCAATTCCGCATGGGCCGCGAAAGCGGCAGCAGGCAGCATGAACCCGACCACGAACGCCACCGATATGTCCCCGGCCCAGTACCGGGCGATCCGGACCGGCCGGACCGAATACGCCAGGGACAGCGCCATCGTCAGGGCCAGTATCGCCGTCGCCTCCATCGGCACCTCGACGACGAGCGCGAGCATGGCGACTACCGCGGCGGAGACGGCCACGAACGCCGCCCCAGTCGCGCGCGCCTGTTCTGGAGCGACCTTGCCCGTGGCGATGAGGCCGCTGTTGATCGCGAAGAACGTGCTGGCGACGTTGCGCCTGGCCTCCACGTAGTCCGAGTACTCTGAGAGGATGACAACGCCGAGCTGGAGGCTGGCGGTCGCCGCGAAGACGAGCAGC
>JALOTO010000138.1 GCA_025457845.1 Thermoplasmata archaeon
CGTTGTAGGCCTTGACCAGGTCCCTGACTGCTATGACCTCGCTGGGCATCGGATGACTCGAACACCGCGGCGGGATATCAAATGTTCCCCGCGGGCGTCTTCACCCGTTCACTTGTTCGCGTGCGACTTCCAGACCTTGCCCTTCTCGACGTCGGTCTTCTTGCCGATCTCCTCGGCCGACTCCTTCTTGAGGACTATCCTCCTTATGCTGGCTGTGAGCCTGGCCTTCGCTGGCATCTTTGGTTCGGTCCCTTCTCCGATCTCTGTTCCCGCAGGGTCTGCCATCTGCCTCACCGTTTCTGGGCGGGCGGGGGTCGTCAGCTACATCGGGGTGCTGTGACGGCACCGGTGACGTCACTTGCTCCTGTGTTTGGCGCCATCCTGATGGCCCGAGACTTCCCTCGACCGCTCTAGTGCCTCATGGAAGAGCCCCCTCTGTATAAAAGTTATGATGGGCAGCTCGACGATGAAGGCCGTCCTCTCCCCGTTGACCTCGTAGACCAGGATCGACTCGTTCCCGTCGGCCAGGACCAGGCACTCGACCTTGTACTGGCCCTTCTCGGTCTCGATCCTCCCCCTCAGGACCTTTGTCTGGAAAGCCTCGTCGAGGAAGCTGTTGCCGCTGGCCACGGGTTCCATGACCTTCGCCTTCCCGAGCTTGTCGGCCAGGTGCTTCGCCCCCTCGGAGATTATGCAGGTGACGTTCGCCCTGTTCGAAGCCTCGGCGATGCCCTCTGCCATGTCCTTGACCAGCATGGGTTTGAGCGCTAGCACGAGGAGTTCCTTCTGCGCGCGGGCGACCACCTCTTCGAGCCTGCTGCGTATGCTCCAGTCCCCGCGCACGTACCATATCGGAGAGACCTTCCTCACCGCGCTCAGGTTCAGCTCCTCGAGGCCCATGACCGCGTCCTTGGTGGTCGCTTCGAAGTCCTGCCTGAGCTTCGAGACCACCCTGTGCGGCTCGACGGCACGATAGCACATGGGGTTCCCGTGCCGCTCCTCGACGAAGCCTCTGGTCACGAGCTCCTCGAGGACGTCGTACACCCTCGGCCTCGGGACGGCGCTCGCATGGTGGATCTGCCTCACTGTCCCCTCGCCCAGTCCGACCATCGCGGCGTAGACCTTCGCCTCGTACTCGGTGAGGCCGAGCTTCACGAGGGCGGCGACCGCGTTCTCCATCATTGTCACTACCATCGTTACAACACATACATCTAACTGTTGTCACGTGGAGAGTGTCAGGCGGAGTCGGGTGCGGAAAGGCAGGTCCCCGACGAGGCCTCATCGGGGAGAGACCGCGGAGGTTGGTTGCATGGGCTTGCGCGAGATGGTGCGGATCGCCGGGAGGAACCTGAGGTCGCTGGGGTCGGACCCGAGGCCACTCGCGGTCATGATCGTCCTGCCGTTCGCCGTGATGGCGCTCTTCGGTTACACCTTCCAGGGCGGGATACACGACGTGCCGGTCTATGTCGTGGACCTCGACGGCGGCTCCGCCAACGGGTCCCTGGCGGAGGCGGTCGTCGCGGACATCTCGACCAGGGATGTGCTTTCGGTAGTACGGGTCTACTCGGACGGGGGGTTGACCGGCGACCCGGTGGAGGCCGCGCTCGCGGCAATCGAGCAAGGCGATGCGCGCGCGGTCCTTGTCTTCGATGCGAACTTCACGGCGGACGTCATGACGGCGGTCGCGGCAGCGAGGTCCGGGCTTCCGGCCGCCCCGGTCTCGGTGGCTCTCTACGTCGACAGCTCCAATCCCTCGATCGGGAAGATCGTCTCGGCAGATGTGCAGAGGGCGGTCCAGACCGTCCTCGCGGTGCAGCTCCATGTCCTGCTTCCTGTGAGCGTCTCGAGCACGGCCGTGTACGGTGCGGGGACTACGGACTACCTCTACATGGTCCCGGGAATCATGGGCCTAGTGGCGATGATGGTCGGGTTCATGCCCGCGGTCATGGCCTTCTCGTCGGAGATGTCCTCGGCAGGCGACAGCAAGACAGCGCACGTGCGTGCCGCAGACAGGGTCCTCGGGTTCGCCCTCTCCTCGGCTGCGCTCGCAGCCGTCCAGGTTGCGGTGGTCATCGTGACGATGGCCTTGTTCTCCGTGTCGTACGGCGATTCGGCCGTCATCGTCTACCTTGTTCTGTTCCTGCTGATGACGAGCGCGCAGGGACTGGGCTTCATCGTCGCGACGTTCGTATGGAAGGACCCGCGGGCAGCGATGCAGTCCATACCATTGGTCCTCTTCCCGTCCATCATCCTCACGGGACTGATATTCCCGGTGGACATGGTCCCTGACGCTGTCGCTCCGCTATCGTACCTCATCCCTCTGACCTACGCCACGGACGCGTGCCGTGACGCGATGATCCGCGGCTGTGGCGTCGGGGACGTCTGGGTCGACCTGCTAGCGCTCATCGTGTTCACCGTCGCGGCGCTCGCGCTGTGCATCATCGTCGTCGCAAAGAAGGGTCCGAGCTCGGACCGGGTCGGGAAGTGAGGGGCTACTGGTCCTTCCTGTTCGCCCCGAGCTCCTCTGACCTCTTGGCCGCCACCTCGACCGCGTCTATGAGCATCGCCTTGAGCCCGTTCCTCTCGAGCCGAGCGTGTTGGCCGTGTCCCTCGACAGGCCGACCTTGACTCCTGCGTCGGAGAGCCCCTCGAGGATCTGGAAGACGTACATCGGTCCGGTCCCGCTCAGGCCGGTGACGGCGTCCATGAGCGACTCGTCGACCTCCACCACGATTCCGACGGACTCGAAGATGTGCCTCGCGGTGGACATGTCCTTGTCCGTCGCGCGCTTGCCCGGGCAGACCGCGGTGGCCGCCTCGCGGACTACGGCGGCGATGTTCGGCATCGCCCGGACGACCTTGAACTGTCCCCCGAGCCTCTTCTCGATCGACGCGGTCGTGATCCCGGCGGCGACGGAGATCACGAGGCCGGACTCCTTGATCGCGGGCCTGATCTCCTCGAGGACCTTGGACATGATCTGCGGCTTGATGGACAGGACGACGACGTCCGCGGACTGGACCGCCTCGACGTTCGAGTGGGTGGCCTTGACCCCCTGGGCGTATCCCTTGATGTGCTCGTGCCTCTCCTTGAGCGGCTCGGCGACGAAGATGTTGCCTGGTGTGGCCCACTTCGTCTTGAGGATGCCCTTCGCGAGGGCCATCCCCATGTTCCCGCCGCCTATGATGGCTATCTTCTTGCTGTTCATCGGCCGCCTCTGGAGCTTGAATCACATTGATGCCCATATATAACACCCTTCGTACAGGAATGGACAACCGCTGGACCGCGGCGTCAGGAGGCCGACTCGGCGGTGTTCTGCGTCAGGTTGAAGTACGGCGGCCGGACGTATCTTCTCCTGCAGGCCTCGGCGCGGGGACAGGCCGCAGGTGGAACAGAGTATGGTCGTCCGTGCCCGCGCGAGCAGTCTTGTCGTCCTGATAGCAGCTGTCATAGGAGTTTCGGCCGTCGTGGCGTTCTCCGGCGGTGCCTCGGCCGCACCGCCCGCCCATGACGACGCCCCTCCCGTGACCGCCGATGACTACGACCACCAGTGGCACTCCGAGGACTACACGATCACCCTCACGGCCGAGGACCAGGGCGGCTCCGGGATCAACGAGACCTACTACGTCCTGGACGACGGTGCCGTCATGGCGGTCAGCGTCGACGGGCAGCCGATGATCACGACGGAGAACGCCAGCAGCTCGCTCGAGTACTGGAGCGTCGACAACGACGGGAACGAGGAGCTCCCGCACAACATGCTGAACGGCATCAAGCTCGACAAGACCGCGCCTGTGGCCAGGACGGGCGAGGACCTGGAGCTCCCCGAGGGCTCGGCGTGGATGCTGACCGGCCTCTACTCCACGGACAACCTCGGGATTGCCTCGTACGAGTGGTCGATCGTGAACGGCTCGGGCATCGATTCGCTCGCGGGGAGCACCGCATGGTATGTCTTCTTCTTCCCGGGGGAGTACCCCGTCACGCTGACAGTCGAGGACAACGCCGGCAACTACGATGTGGCCGAGATGCTGGTGGTCGTCTACGACTCGACCTATCCCGAGCTGGACATCCCCGGCATGATGACCGTCATGCTCGGGGAGGACGCGTCCTTCTCCGGCTGGGGCTGCACGGACAACGTGGGGATAGTCTCGTACTACTGGGACTTCGGGGACGGGAACGAATCTTACGGGATGAACGCGACCCATGCCTATTCCGAGGCGGGGGAGTACTTCGTCCACCTGTGGGTCGCGGACGAGGCAGGGAACGAGATCATGGGCTCGATCCTCGTCGAGGTCGTCGAGTCGGAGACCACGTCGACATCGAGCGTCATGTACCTTGTGGGGGCGACCGTCGTGGCGCTGGGAGTGGTCCTCGCGACGGTCGGCTACTGGAGGCTAAGGGGCCGGAGCGGGTAGACAGGGTCCGCGGGTGCGAGGACGATGAGCCGGCTCACCGGACCTCGTACTGGGCGAAGAGCCGGGTCATCCCCGACCTGCTAGGGAACCGCGCGTCGTTGACGGGTTCTCCGTCGAGGTAGGTGACGATCTTGTCCGCGAGCTCGCCCGCCCCCATGGCGGCTCCCTGATCGGTGAGGTATCCTGGGTCGTAGCCTTCCTTGGCCAGGAACAGGAGGCTGTGGCTGACCCCTTTCGTGCTGCAGGGGTCGATGAGGACGTTGTGCAGGGCAATGTCCTCGGTCCTCAGCTTTGGCCTCCAGTACGCGTAGTGGTAGTTCCTCTTGTCGGATGTCGCAGGGAGGCCCCGCTTCGCCATCGCGGTCATCCCCGTCTCGCTCACACCCTTCGTGTCCTCGAACTTCCTCGCCGAGAAGACGAACTGCAGCCCCTCACTCCAGAGCACGGTGCCAGTCGACGACAGGGACTCAAGGACGGCCTCGCACGCCCCCTTGGAGAAGTCTCCGAGGAACCGCACCAGCGCGGTGTCCGTCTGGGGGATGGACACGTAACCGTCCTCGTGGACCGCCGCCCCGAATCCCTTGAGCTCCCAGACCAGCCTGCGCACCGACTCCCTCCCGAGCCAGGTCTCCTTGGCTATCCTCTCCAGGGTCTTCGGACGGTTTGAGACGGCGAGGAGGACGAGGAGCCGCGAGCCGACGAGTGGGGCGATCGGACGGCCCTTCCCGTCGAGATAGGCCGCCAACGCCCTCGAATGGAGGTGGGGAGTCCTGCGGAGTTCAAGTCGCTTGCCGTTCCTCTTCGTCTCGATCAGCTTCTTCGAAGAGAGGGACTGCACCGCGCGGTATGTCGAAATGGCAGACTGCCCCGAAACCCTAGATACCTCGGCAGGCGACTTCGCCCCGTGGCAAACGGCCTTGAAGACAGTCAGCTCCCCTTTCCTGAGCGAGTACATATCGGGCAGAAATGGATTCAAGGATTATATATCGATTATCAAAATTGTCACATATATGATCATCGCGGCATCGGTTGTCCCACATCTCGCTGCACGAGGCGATGGTTGCGGCGTCGCAGTCCTCGTCGGTCCTTCGATTCGGTTCGGGCATGCGCCTGGTCCTCGGTCTTGTATACATTTAGACGGCAATTCTTGTATACATTGTGTGTGTATACATTCCCTGCAGGCTACATGCATCGGATAGGTTCGAGGCGTGCTTTGCGCTCTGGGGAGGCATGAACGATTTGGACAACCCGTTCAAGTACGGAGTGGTCGTGACAGGTGACGATTTCGTCGGCCGGAAGAGCGAGCTCTCTGAGCTGGCCAGGGAGGTTCACAGCGGCAAGAGCATCGTCCTGTATTCGCACAGGCGCATGGGCAAGTCCTCCCTCGTGGCCGAGTTCTCCCGCCTCCACTCCAGGGAGTACGTGTTCGTCAAGAACGACCTCTACGGCAAGGCCAACCTCGACCAGTTCCTCTCCGCCTATGCCGCGGAGACGACCAGGGCGGCCTTCGGCTCGGTCGACAAGATCGCGTCTGGCATACGTGACATCCTCAAGGGTTCGATGATTCGGATGGTGTTCACCCCGGAGGGGGAGATCGGGTTCGAGTTCCCGCACAGCAGGCCCACCCAGGAGGACATCACAAGGGTGATCGACCTGCCCGAGCGCATTGCCGCCAAGAGGGGCAGGAGGCTCATCGTGGTCTTCGACGAGTTCCAGGAGGTCGCGAGCTTCGGCGGCGTGGGCCTGATCAAGACGATGAGGGCCCGCATCCAGCACCATGGGTCCGTCACCTACATCTTCTCGGGGAGCAAGAGGCATCTGCTGAGGCAGATCTTCGAGGAGAAGGAGGGTGCCTTCTTCATGTTCGCCAAGTCCATGCAGCTGGGCCCGATCCCGCCCTCCGAGTTCAAGACGTTCATCATCTCCAGATTCAAGTCGTTCGGGGGCTCCATCCAGGGCGAGGTCGTGGACGGGCTCCTTGATGTGACCGGGGGCCATCCGTACTACACCCAGCAGATTGCCAGGGAAATGTACTTCCTGTCCCCGCGGGGCGCGACGTCCGCCACGCTAGCCGAGGCCTTGGAGATCGCCCTCGCGCAGAAGCAGCCCCTCTTCTCGGTGGCGTGGGATTCCTTGAAGAGTCCGATGCACCGCTCCTATCTAGCTGGCCTGGCGAAGGAGCCCGGCGCGGAGAGGTACGGTCGTCAGTTCATCGAGCGCTACGGCCTATCTAGCTGGCCTGGCGAAGGAGCCCGGCGCGGAGAGGTACGGTCGTCAGTTCATCGAGCGCTACGGCCTGGTCTCCAGGACCAACGTCGAGCGCGCGGAGAAGCAGCTCGAGCTCAAGGGGCTCGTCGAGGGCGGCCGGGTGATCGACCCGCTCTTCACGATGTGGCTGAGACGGGTGTCGTCGCCCTGAGCCGCGAGGTCAGTCGGAGACGACCAGCCACAGGTGCACGGTCCTGTAGGCGTCCTGGCCTATGGGCTGCCCCTCCGTGAAGAGGAGGAACTGGAGCTTCCAGGTCCCGGACGACGTGACGCTGAAGTCGAAGGTCTGGTTGTAGTACTCCTCGTGCTCGAGGGAGAAGTCCTGGGAGATCCCGACGAACGGGGA
>JALOTO010000139.1 GCA_025457845.1 Thermoplasmata archaeon
GAACTCGACGGTGACATCGCCCGACGAGAGGCTCTCCGCGGCGACAGGGGACGTGACGACGACGGTCGGGTCCTCCGTGTCGATCCATATCGCGACGGTGTCCGTCGCGCCGACATTGCCCGCACTGTCCTCACAGTAGAACGAGACGTTGTGCTTCCCGTCGTTGTCCAGGGGGAACGCCCCGACATAGGTGGCCCAAGCCACCGAATCGATCTTGTACATCGTGACAAGGACGCCGCTCGTCTCGTCGACGGGGGCGGTCAGCGTCACCGTGACATCCGACACGAACCAATCGGGGTCTGCCCCCAGGGTCCCATCGACCTGTGCGTCCGCTTCGCCGGGCGGGGTCGTGTCTATCTTGAACGAGGATTCCTGGACTGGCTCTTCGTTCCCTGAGTCGTCGACGGAGTAGTACTCGAGAGTGTGATCGCCTGCCTCGGAGACCGCGAACTCGTCGGAGTACGTGGCCCACGCAGCACCGTCGAGAGAGTAGTTCGTCCACGCGACAGTGCCCTCGTCGTCGGCCGCCGACAGGTCGACGGTCACTTGAGAGACGTACCAGCCATCGGAGCCCATGGTCCCCGTCAGCTCGCACTCGGTCGTCGGGGGCGATGCGTCCGGGACGACGACGGCCTCGGCGAGGTCAAACAGGACCGGGTTGGCGCCCCAGCAGTTGTCCAGGGTCCGCCCTGGCAGGCTCCAGTCGCCCCAGCCTGTGAACGTGTCCGTCCTCCAGGCGTATGTCTGGTTGGGATAGGCGAGTATGATGTACGGGACGTCGCGGTAGTTCGTCAGCTGGCAGGCATCGACGTATCCCTTCCTCTCGGCTGGATCGAGCGCGCTCACTGAGGCGCTGTAGTTCTCGTCGTAACTCTCGCTGATGTAGTAGTTGTCGTTCCAGCCGTTGATGGCGAACGACGATTCGCAGAACAGCATGTAGTTCGGGTCGGGGTCGGAGCTCCAGTACCAGATAGCCGTGTCGTAGTAGTACGAGTACACATAGGTGGAGAGGGTGACCTCGCTCAACACGACCAGATTCAGGTCCATCCCTACCTGGGCCCAGGTGTATTCGAGATACTTGGCGATATCGTACTCCTCCGGATGCTCCTGCCTGACCAGCATCTCGAACTCGAGCAACGTCCCCTCGGTCACGAGCCCTTCCTGGACCGCCCAGCTGCCTGCCGTCGCCACGCGGACGTACGGCGATGCGACCGTGTACTCGTACCCCGCGACCTCGAGCAGGTTGCTGGCGTTGTCCAGATTGTACCGGTACAGCTCGTTGAAGGACGGTTCGTAGTGCCAGTAGTCGTTCGTCGGCGCTATGAGGGTCGTCCCCTCGGTCGCCTGGCCGAAGTACATGTCCTCGACGATATGCGTCTTGTTCGTCGACAGGGCCATTGCCTGCCGGACCGCAGGGTCGAGGCGGGCCGGGTTTGGGCCGGCGCTGTTCATGTTGATCCCGATATCGGTCCAGTACTGGTTGCACTTGGGACCGTCGTAGTAGTCGATGTCATCGATGTCACCGGAGATTATGCCCGACCTCAGGTCCGTGTACTCTTCCACCGGCAGTTGTGCAACGTCGACACTTCCTTGCTCGAGGGCTATCCTGAGCGCAGTCTCGTCGTTGAAGAGCTGCATGACCAGCATGTCGAACTGTATCTCCTTCGCGTAGTCGGCAAGACCGTGATAATAGGGGTTCTTGACCAGCGTGAGGATGCCCGTGGTGGCCCAGTCGTCGGCGATGGATGCGGTCGCCATGAACGGGCCCGTGCCTATGATCGGCGGATCATAGATCTCGATGGTGCCGTCCCACGAGAAGCCCAGGTAAGACGGGACCGCGCCTCCGAGGATGTGTGCTGGGAGGATCGGCATGAGCATCGAGTCGCCATACGCGCACGGGACGGCGACGCCGGTATCCCGGTCCCAGAAGTGGATGCGCACCGTATCCTCGTCCACGGCCTCAGAGTAGTTGATGAAGTAGGAGTAAGGCTGGTACGCCCAGATGGTGTCGTAGTTCAGTGCGTTGAGGTTGACCGTGAAGACCACATCGGCCGAGGTGAACGGCTCCCCGTCGGTCCAGTTGGCGTTCGTCGTCAGATTATATTCCCAGACCGAGCCGTACGGTTCCCCGGTGGCGGTCATCTCAGGATCGCTCTCTGGAACCATCCGCCAATCGGTCGCGAGGTTGGGCACAGGCTCGAGGTTCTCGTCGATCGACATGAGCCCGTCGTAGAGCAGCCCGTAGAGGAACAGGGACGAGTCGGTCATCCCGATGAACGGGTTGAGGCTGTCGACCGCCTGCATGTGACCGATCGTGAGCACGACGTCCCCCTCGGCGGAGGACACCTCCATCGGAACGGTCAGCGCGGCCGCCGCGAACATTGTCAGGAACAGTACCGAACCCACTACTCCAGCTGAGAACCTACCCATTGGCGCACGCCCCGTGATACGAGATTCCATCTCCTTCCACACCTCGTCCTATCGGACGGGACGTGGGAACCAATGGATACGAAGCGGAGACATCCTAGATAATGCTTGTCGCCAGGTGCGGGACCGACCGTCACTTCGGCTTGACCGCAGTGATCCTGTAGCTCGCGACCATGTCGGATAGATCGCCGAGGTCCTTCGCCGCCCCTCCGGATGACACATAGTCGCTCAGCTGCTCGTGGGTGTATACCACGCGGTCCTCCACCTTGATCCTGACGAAGCCGGCCTTCCTCATCGCACCCGTGTACTCGGCCTCAGTGACCGCGCCGCTGACGCAGTGCGACCATGCGCCCATGTCGGCGCGCAGCTCCTCCGGGAGGTCCTTCAGGAGGACTATGTCCGATACGGCCAGCCTGCCACCTGGCTTCAGGACCCTGAAAGCCTCGTTGAAGACCTGCTGCTTGTCCGGTGAGAGGTTGATGACGCAGTTGCTGATTATGACATCCGCAACGCCACCCTCGAGCGGCATGTGCTCGATCTCCCCGAGCCTGAACTCGACGTTGTCGTAGCCGGTCTCCTTGGCGGCCTCCCTCGCCCTGTGGATCATCTCGGGCGTCGCGTCGATGCCTATGGCCCGGCCCTTCGGCCCGACCTTCCTCGCGGAAAGGAACACGTCTATGCCGCCACCGGAACCCAGGTCGACGACCGTCATGCCAGGCTTGAGCTCGGCTATCGCGGTCGGGTTCCCGCAGCCGGCGCTGACGCTGATCGCCGCCTCCGGGATGGACTGGATCTCGGCCTGGGGATAGAGTCCTCCGCAGCCGCACATCCTGGCGTCCTGCCCTCCGCAGCAGGGTGCCTCGCTGACCGCCAGCTTGGTGTATCTCTCGCGAACGGCCTTCCGCACCTCTGTCTCCGTCGGGGCCGCCTTCTTCGTGGGCTTCTCGCTCTTCGTCCTGGCCATGTCCATCATTCCTTTCGTCTGAAGTTATTGCTCTGAATGGTTATCGGGGTTTCGGTCCGCCCTCAGTTGCGGACCCGGTCCTCGTGCGAACAGTAGTTCTCGGGGCACTTGGCCTGCCTGGCCTCGTGCTTGCGCTCCTTGTTCAGCGCGTTGGCCAATATCTGTAGCGTTGACATCCTTTCTACCTCCTCTTCGTCGGACCCTTCCGGGCCCGCCTCTGTATTGGATATACAATAGCAGGCATATAACTGTATTGGACGCACAATATTGCTCGTACAATAGGTTAAGTAGCGACATCACGATATCGTCCAACGATGCCCAGGAAGAGCAAGGACGAGAACATCGGCGCGGCCTGCTGCAGGGCCCCGGAGTGTTGCGACATGCGAGGCATGCTCAGCTTCCTGATACTCCACCTGCTCTCGACGAAGGACAGGTACGGGATGGAGATCGCCGCCGAGATCGCCAAGAGGAAGGCGGACAAGCCGAACCCCGGGACGATATACCCGACCCTGAAGCAGCTCGAATCGAAGGGGCTCATCGAATCCTATCATTCGGAGGGCATCAAGCTCTACAAGCTCACCCCCGAAGGGCGCGACGGGCTCAGACAGGCCAAACGCTTCTTCGTCCAGGCATACGGAGATATACTGAAGGAGTAGATTCGGAGGGCGCGAAGGGTGAGGAGAGGATTTGCTTCCGGACCATGACATGCAGCTGATAGCGAAGAAGCTCGGGCCGGAGCTGAAGGACCCGGTGACGATACTGGTCTTCAGCGACGACAGCCCCACGGCCAGAGAGATCATCGCCCTCGCGAACGCCTTCTCGTCCATGAACTCGAAGATTGGGGGTCCCGTCCGGATACGAGCTCCCCGCGATGGCCGACGCGATCGCCGAGCTGTCCGCCGGGCACGCCCGCCTCGCCCCGATGGCAACGGAGTCCCTCTCCAAGGTCAGGCGCAAGGCGAGCATCAAGGTCTTCGTCCTCGTCACCTGCCCGTTCTGCCCAACCGTCGCCAGGCACGCCTACAGGGCGGCGATCGGGTCACCGCTCGTCACGACCGAGGTCATCGACTCGTCGGTCTTCCAGGAGCTCTCGATGCGCCACTCGGTCATGGGCGTCCCGAAGGTCATACTGAACGACAACACGGACATCACGGGCGCGGTCGACGAGGTCGCG
>JALOTO010000140.1 GCA_025457845.1 Thermoplasmata archaeon
CCATTATCGTGATGGCCATCCTGATTATGTTCGAGAGCCAGGTCACGAAGAACCCGACGGCCAGGCCGGCGCCGATGTACCTGTCGAGCGCCCTGTAGCGTGCGAGGACGAATGCCAGGAACGCGGAGAAGAATAACCCCGCCGAGTAGAGGCCGCTGCACCCGGTCCCTATGCCGAGCCTGTGCAGGCCCCCGTCGTGCATGTACTCGATTATGTTCGAGAGGCCGATGCCGTCGAGCTCCAGGACCGCGTCGACATGGAACCCGAGGAGCCCGAGGAGGGTGGCGGTCGGCTTCGTTACGACATAGAACTCGGAGTACGAGGTGATCTCGTAGGCGGAAGTGCCTGTGACGAAGAAGTAGGTCCTCCAGATGACGACGAAGACGAATGTGAGGAACATGAGGTACAGGGCGACGAAGTCCTTCACGTCCGTGAAGGCGCTCGGGCCGGAGTAGTAGACGACCAGGGAGAGGCCGAACAGGGTGACTATGAAGTCCTCCATGCGCAGGTCCGTCGTCCCGTAGACGAAGATCTTCCATGCAGACCATGCCAGCAGCAGCGCGAAGCCCGACATCGGTATGATCGTTCGGGCGTGCTTCGGGGAGACGAACCTCGTGAGCACATCGAAGAGTATCCCGTGCCCCTCCTCACCGGAGGGGAGCGTCAGCAGCCGCGTCGAGTAGAGCGCGAGGGCGGAGCCGGCGGCAACCATTACGATCTCGACGAGGAGTGCCGAGTGCCCCATGTAGTGGTTGTACAGCGCCCCGGCGACGAGCATGGCGCCGAGGATCAGGAGCCATTCACCCTTGAGCTTCAACGCAATCGACCACCCATCTGAGGTTATTTAATTGCTCGCCCAAATCGGGTCCGTGCCAGCTGGACATCACTGCTCTTCCTCTTCGGACGGCTCCTCGGCCGGGACCTCACGGCGGTGCACCGGGACCGAGCGCGACAGGGACATGCCTATGGCGGTGATGGACACGAGAAGTACCGATATCTCCGCCATGGTCGAGATGCGGGTGGAGACGGTCGGCAGGAAGACGCCGATGACGAACCCGAAGACGGGCACCGCGAGCAGAATGGCCGCCGAGGTCCCGACTAGGACGGCCGTGGGCCTGGTAAGCGGTCCGATGCTCCGTTCGTCGCCGGGCTCGCACGAGAGGGCCGCCCAGCCCATGGTCACCGTGGGCACGAAGAGGGAGAGCGCGGCGCGGATGACCCCCTCGACGTCGGTGAGGGTCGGGAGCTCGACCGAGAACGCGACGGCGAACAGGATGGCGAGAGCGCCTATGATGGCAGGGGGCCTGTACATGATCCCTATGCCCAGCAGGACCAGGGCGACCCCGACCACGATCGGGATGAGGACCGCCAGGGTGACCTCCGCGAAGACCAGCATGGTGGCGCCAGCCGCCGCGGCGGCGACCATCTTGGCCGTGGGGCCGAGGTCGCTCACACGACCCCCCTCCTGATGGTGCGCACGATCCTGGCCGTCGTGTCCGCGGGCCCTATCCTGATGAACGATGCACCCGCTCCCCTGAGCAGCGCCTCGTCCTTGACCCCTCCGCCTATCCTCTCGTACAGCCTCTCACCCTCGGCGGCGTCGAGCGCGGCCTTGGTCGAGGAGTACCAGTCGGTGTAGGTCTGTATCACCAGGAGCCTGTTCCCGGTGCGCCTGCAGATCTTGGCGCACGCGAGGACCGAGTCCCTGGAGGACAGCAGGTCGGAGACGACTATGAAGAGGAGCTCCTGCCCGCGGCTGTGGGCGATGGTGTGCTGGACGGTCTCCTCGATGCCCATGGCGCCCTTCTTCTTGGCGGGCTTCATGGATCGCACAGCCTGGAGGAACGCGTCCGCCGCCTCGGACCCGCTGGCCCTCGGGGTCGGCGTCGACGGCGCGGCGGCGGTGATCTCCGCGGCGGCCTTCTCGTCAGTCTTGACGGCGTCGGGCATGTTCCTCAGCGACCGGATGATCCTCTCGAACTGATGATGGCCGAGGGCAGGCTCGATCTCGTTGGAGACCGTGAGCTCGTCGTAGAGGGCGACGCCGGCCGGGTGATAGCTGCTCAGCAGCACGTTCGACAGCTGGAGCGTGAGGTCCACGGCGTGGTCGACCTTGGCCATGCCCCCGTTCGCCAGGCGCATGCTCCTGCTGCAGTCGACCATGATCATGGTCTTGAGCGTCCCCTCCTTCCTGTAGGTCTTCGTCATGAGCTTGCCGGTCCTGGCGAAGCTCTTCCAGTGTATGTCCCTGGACCTGTCGCCCGGGACGTGCTCCCTGAGCCCGTCGAACTCGAACTCCCTCAGGACGACGGCCGGGGTCCTGGACATGCCCGAGTATTCGAAGTGCTCCCTGCCGGCGGTCTTCCTCGCGGCGTCGAACGCGTCGCGCTTGGTGTGGACGCTGAGCGGCCTGATGTCGCCGACCGTCTCGGTGTGAGTGAAGAGCCCCATCGGGTCCGTCCTCTCGACCCTGACCGCCCCGAGCATGTGGACGCCCCTCTTCTGGGGGATGAACGAGAATGTGAACGAGGACATCGACCTGGGCGGGATGGTCGCCGTGACCCTGTTCCTCCCCGAGCCGAGGGTGCTCCCCTCAGGGAGGACGGCCTCGAGCACCGCGTGCAGCGTCGACGGGTCGCCGTTGACGATCTCGATGCTGACGCTCTCGGGCTCGCCCGCGAAGGCCATCTCGTCGAGGAGCCTGTGGGTGACCTTGACGTTCGATCTGGACAGCTCCCAGACGAACCTTGATCGGGCGTACACGAAGACGGTGACCATCGCCGCGCAGAGGACCACCCATGTCAGGTTCATCGTCAGGAATCCAGCTAGCGCGAACGCGACGCAGACTACCAGGACCCCCGTTCCGACAGGTGATGTCTCCACGGCACTCACTCTTGCGCGCTGCTCAGTCCTCTTCCTTGAAGCTTCCCTTCGGCGCCGCCACCGCGGAGAGCAGTCCGTCGGTGATGCCCGCCTGGGTCTGCCCCTCGAGCTCCGCCTCGGGCGAGAGGATGAGCCTGTGGTCCAGGACCTTGTGGGCCATGAACTTCACGTCGTCCGGGATGACGTAGTTCCTGCTGGAGAGCAGGGCCCGCGCCTTCGATGCGAACATGAGGTGTATGCCCCCTCTGGGGCTGAGGCCGAGGTCCAGCTGCTCGAGGTCCCTGGAGGCCCTCATGAGGTCCCTGACGTATCCCATGACGCTCTCGTGCATGTGGACGGTCGCGACTGCCTTCCTGAGCTGCGCGATGTCGCTCTCGGTCAGCACGGACCGTATCGGCTCCGCGACGGTCGACTTGATCTTGAGGAGGCTCAGCTCGGAGTCCGAGTCGAGGTAGTCCATCGTGCTCTTGATCATGAAACGGTCGACCTGCGCCTCAGGCAGCGGGTAGACACCCTCGGTCTCTATGGGGTTCAGGGTGGCTATCACCATGAACGGGTTCGGGAGTGGGAACGTGTTCCCCTCGATGGTGACCATCTTCTCCTGCATGGCCTCGAGGAGGGCGGACTGGGTCTTCGGGGGCGCCCTGTTTATCTCATCCGCGAGGACGATGCTCGCGAAGAGGGGGCCCTTCCTGACCTCGAACTCCCCGGTCTTCTGGTTGTAGAAGTAGTGGCCGGTGATGTCCGCTGGGAGGAGGTCCTGGGTGAACTGTATCCTGCGGTATGACAGGCCGGACACCTGTGTGAACACCTTCGAGAGGGTGGTCTTGGCCACGCCGGGGACGCCCTGCATCAGGAGATGCCCGTCGGTCAGCAGGCAGGTGAGGAAGTCGTCCACCTGCTCCTTGTACCCCACGACGACCTCGCCTATCTCGGCCTTCATGCTCCCAAGGATCTCTTCAGCGCGCTGGGAGGACATCCTCTCGCCTTCGTCCATCATCCACCAACTTCCCGACCCGGCCGCCTGGCAGAACCACGCACCGACCGGGGGGTCGGCTGCCGGCGTCCCGTATCCGCCAGGACAATCCCCTCCCCTCACATGAATCTTGTGCAGGCCCCACCATGACTGGTCGGACGGCGCTCGCGGCGTACTGGCGCCCTATCCGAACATGCTGTCGAGCAGGGCCTGGTCCGCGTCCCTGAGCTTCTCGAAGAACGCGACCTCGTCGACCGCGCCCGTGATGTCCGTGTTGTCGTTCAGTATGACCTTCGGGACGCCCATGACCGAGTGGCGCATCGAGAGCTCCTGGAAGAC
>JALOTO010000141.1 GCA_025457845.1 Thermoplasmata archaeon
CGGTATCCTGTGCACGGTCATGCCCAGGCCCATTATGAAGAACCAGCTCGGGATGCGGAAGTACGCCGACCTCCCGGTCTGGCTGTATTCCGCATGTGGCGAGAACACCCTCATCTTGCCCTTCTGGATCACGACGTCCGCGTAGTCGGCGGGCACTATCGTGTACAGTCCTGCGAGTATCATTATGAGCAGCAGGATTATCACGCCGATCACTAGCAGTGCCAGTAGAAGTGGGTCCATTACTCTCAGTCCTCCTTCTTCTCGGACGGGCCGACACGTGCGCTGAGCACGATGGTCCCGTCGTAGATCTTGTTCGTCAACATCGGCTGAAGGAGCTTGGTGACGACACCGTCCTTCTCGATGTAGATGTCCCTTCCGTTGTCTATGTCCTTGTACGCCTGTTCCATGTCTTCCAGCGTTGCGAAGACTATCTGGTCGAACTGACCCTTAGTCCCGATGCGGAAGCTTTCCACTCGGTATGACTTCTGTGCCATTGGGAACTCGCCTCCCTCCGGACGCATGATGGGAATTCGTGTTCAAGAACCTATCTGGGGCATTCCAGGGCACCGTCTCACGGCCCTGGCACCTACGGTCCTTGGGCGAAAAGGTTATCCAAGAACGAGTTTTACCTGCCACCCATGCACAAGGTCGTCACCGTCGACATGGAGAGGGATCTCCTCGCCGAGAACAGGCGCATAGCCAACGAGAACAGGGCGCTCCTCGAGAAGAACGGCATAACAGCGTTCGACTTCCTCGGCGGCATCGGTTCTGGGAAGACCTTGATCATCGAGAAGCTCGTCGACGCCCTCAAGGAGAAGGGCAAGCGCTGCGCGGCCATCGCCGGCGATGTCTCCGGCGACGACGACTACCAGAGGTTCGTCAGGCACGGCATACCGGCGGCGAACGTCAACACGGGGAAGGAGTGCCACCTAGATGCACACCTGGTCGACCACGCCCTCGAGGACCTACCCCTGGTGGACATCGACTACCTGTTCGTGGAGAACGTGGGGAATCTTGTCTGCCCCGTCGATTTCCCGGTAGGCTCCCACAAGAGGGTGGTGGTGGTCAGCGTCACCGAGGGCGACGACATGGTCCGGAAGCACCCGCCGATATTCGCTTTCAGCGACGTCATAATAATCAACAAGGTCGACCTCGCCGATGCGATGGAGGTCGACCCGAAGGTCCTGGAGAGGGACGCGAGGAGGATCAACCCCGGGGCGAAGGTCATATTCATGGACACGCGCAGGGGCAAGGGCATGGCCGAACTCATGGAGGCGCTCGGCCTCTAGGGGCTTGAGATGAAGATCACCGTCTACGGCATAGTCCAGGGGGTCGGCTTCAGGCCGACCGTCTACCGCGTCGCGAAGGCCATGGGCCTCAAGGGCTACGTCCTCAACAACGGGTCGAACGTCGAGGTCCACGTCGACCGCGACGCCGAGGAGTTCCTCAGGCGGCTGAAGGCCGCCCTCCCCGCCCTCGCGAGGATTGACAGGGCGGACTTCGAGGAGACCGAGGAGGACCTCGGGGACTTCACGATACACCACAGCGAGGAGGGGGCCAGGGTATCGCTGATCCCCACGGACACCGCCATATGCGACCAGTGCGCCGCCGACTTCTCGCGTGAGTGTGACAAGCGCCACCTCTTCCCGTTCACGAACTGCACGGAGTGCGGCGCGAGGTTCACCGTCATAGCGGACCTCCCCTTCGACAGGGCGAGGACCAGCATGGTCGACTTCCCCATGTGCCCCTCGTGCTCCAAGGAGTATTCCTCCCCCGACGACCGACGGTTCCACGCGCAGACCATATCCTGTCCCGAGTGCGGGCCCAAGTACACACTCTACGACAACGGGCGGAGGACTCTGGAAGGGGACCCGTTCGCCGAGTTCGCCCGGAGGATCGACGGGGGCCACGTCGGCCTGCTCAAGGGCTGGGGGGGCATGCACATCGTCAGCGGCTTCACCGGGGTGCCGCGCCTGAGGAAGGTCTACCGCAGGGGGGACAAGCCCTACGCGGTCATGATGCGGGACATCGCGACGGCTGCGAAGTACGCCGATATCCGCCCCGAGGAGGAGCGGCTCCTGATATCGCCACAGAGGCCGATCGTCCTGCTGCACAAGGGCGAGAGGGGCCGGAGGGAACTGGAGGATGTCTCCCCCGGCCTCGGCAACGTCGGAGTGATGCTCCCATATTCCGCAGCGCACCTCCTCCTGTTCGAGCACCTGAAGGCCGACGGGGTCGTCATGACCTCGGCCAACCCTCCTGGAGAGCCGATGGTCACGGTGAACGAACATGCCTTCGACCTCGGGCTCGACTTCTACCTCATGCACGACAGGAGGATCATCCACCGGTGTGACGACAGCGTCGTCAAGGTCAACTCCGGCAGGGCGAACTTCACGAGGAAGTCGAGGGGGTTCGTCCCGGTCCCGGTCGAGGCGAACCACAGGCACACGGTCATAGGGGTCGGGGCGCAGTGGGATGTCACGGGCTCCATCTCGAGGAACGGCGAGATCTTCCTGACACAGTATGTCGGCGAGAGCCAGCAGTACCCGACCCTGCAGTACCTCGATGACGCGATACACCACCTCGGCGGCCTCCTCGGGACGAAGGAGGTCGAGGCCATAGGCCTCGACCGGCACCCGAGATACTCGACCCGCATAGTCGCCAGGAGGCTCGCGAAGGAGCACGGGTGCGAGCTGGTGGAGACGCAGCACTATCACGCGCACGCGGCCGCCCTCATGATCGACAGGAAGGTCACCGGCCCCCTGGTCACCCTGACGTGGGACGGGACGGGATACGGGGACGACGGGACCTCGTGGGGCGGCGAGACCCTCCTGGCAGACTTCTCAGGCTACAAGAGGTTCGGGACCCTCGAGGGCATGCCGCTCCTCGGGGGGGACAGGGCCGTCACAGACCCTAAGAGGGTCGTGACGGCGATACAGCTCCGGCTCGGGCTCGAGCCAACGCTAGTGGACGCGGAGCATGCGGACCTCTACTCCAAGATGCTCGACAAGAGCGTGAAGGCGTCCAGCATGGGAAGGGTCCTCGACGCGGTCTCGTGCATACTCGGCATCTGCTGCAAGCGCACGTACGAGGGCGAGCCCGCCATCAAGCTGGAGAGATGGCTCGAGGTCGGCAGACCGGTCATCCCGTTCGAGGTGGGGTTCTCTTCGCACGACGGCGTGGAGGTCGCGCAGACCCTGCCGATGTTCGAGAAGCTCCTTGCGATGGACGCGTCGACCGATGCCAAGAAGGCGGATGCTGCGGCCTCCTTCGTGAGGGCGTTGGTCATCGCGCTCGTGGGCCGCGCCTGCGAGAGGGCGCGCGAGGAAGGGCTGAGGCAGGTCGGCCTCACGGGAGGGGTCTCCTACAGCGGGCCTGTCACGGCATGGGTGAAGGGGGCCGTCGAGTCGGAGGGGATGGAGTTCGTCGGGCACGAGAGGATATGCAACGGCGACGGCGGCATCTCGACGGGCCAGAACGCGATAGCTGGCGCGAGGCTCGGCTAAACGTTTATCAACGGCCCCCGCATACTGACGCCCGATGTGCCTAGCCGTCCCAGGTGAGGTCAAATCCGTCGATGGCGCGATCGCCAAGGTGGACTTCGGCGGCGTCACGCGGACCGCGAACCTCTCGCTAGTCGATGCGAAGGTCGGAGATTATGTCATAGTCCACGCGGGGTACGCCATCCAGGTGCTGGACAGGGAGGAGGCGGAGAAGACCCTCGAGGTCTTCAGGGAGCTCCTGGGCCAGGAGGACACGGGGACGTAGGTACGGATGCACGAGTTCTCGGTCATGAGCCAGCTGGTCCAAGGTGTCCTCGAGGAGGCGAAGAGGCACAACGCCACCAAGGTCGAGGAGGTCGTCCTCGACCTCGGGGACTTCACGATGCTCGGCGCCGAGCAGCTCACCTTCGCGTTCGAGGTCCTCACCAAGGAGACCATCATGGAGGGGGCCGCTCTCACCGTCAACAAGATACCTGGAAAGATCAAGTGCTCCTGCGGCCTCGAGAAGGAGATGACGCCCGATGCGGATTCCCCGCACAGGGTAGTCCCGGTGCTGGAGTGCCCGAGATGCGGCGGTCTGGCAGAGGTCGTCGAGGGCAGGGAGTGCGTCGTCAGGAACATCAGGATGGTGGTGCCGGATGCTTAGGCTCAGGGACAGGGAGATGTCGAAGAAGATACTCGACAG
>JALOTO010000142.1 GCA_025457845.1 Thermoplasmata archaeon
AGGTAGTTCACCCCGACGAAGAAGAGGATGGCGACTGCCGCGAAGAGCTTGATGATGGCCGCCTCCCCCAGCCCGAACAGGTCGATCTCGAGCACGGAGACGAGAGCGAACATGGCATATCCCATGCCGAGGGCGTAGTAGCTGCACGCGACCGTGTGGCCGAACCACGACATCCAACCTGACATGAATGCGGCAGGGTTCCGCAGGGCCTTCTTTGCCCACAGATAGCCGCCGCCTGCCTCAGGGAAGGTGGAGCCCAGTTCCGCGTAGGTCCCCGCAGTGAACAGCGCGACGAAGCCGTTGAGGGCGAAGACCAGCAGCACGGCTGATCCGACCTCGTTCGTGATCACCCCTATGAGGACGAAGATGCTGGTGCCGATCATCGCGCCGACACCGATCATCGTTACATCGAAAAGCCCCAGGTCGCGCCTAAGGGTGACCGTCACAGGCTGGCTGCTAGGACCCGACATATCTGGGTGCAAGTGATGATATGGTTACCGTATAAGCCTTTTTGAGGGGGTCGCGGAAGCCTCGTGCGGGAGGGCACGAGGCCGAGCCACAGGAGCACGGCCAGTCCACGCGCCACGGTTGTACATTCGGGGACGCTTATGCCCGTTACATTCGCAACGTCGTTATAAATACATTTATCCCTGGCTGCCGCCTTACCCAGCACGGGCATGCAGGGCATCACTCGTTTTGGGAGCGTAGCTGAGGCACTGGTCGATGAGGCACTCAGCTGGGACCCTGTCTACTCGACTCAGCTCGGCTGGAGGAAGTATGACAGCCTCCTGGGCGACCCATCGGAAGACGGCATCAGGCGGCAGGTCGACCGGATGAAGGCGCTCCTCGTCGACCTCAAGACCATCCCTGAATCGGAGCTCACGCCCGACGAGGATCTCGATAGGGACCTCGCCATATACCTATTCGAGAACCGGATATTCGAGCTCGAGGAGCTCAGGCAGCACGCCCACATGTCCGTCGGCCCTGGAAGGCTCGCGGACGGCATATTCTTCCTGTTCGTCAGGGAACACATACCCCTTGAGATGCGGTTCGACGCCATAACTGCCAGGCTGGAGAGGGCCCCCGAGTTCCTGGAGATGGCCAAGAGGGCCGTCACCGACCCCTACGCCGTGTGGAACTCGACGGCACTGGACACCGGGGAGGGGCTGATCCACTTCCTGGACCTCGTCGTGGCGACGGCTGAGGCGAAGCTCGGGCAGTGCGCGAGGACCGCCAAGCTCAAGGCGGCGGTCAAGAAGGCATCCGAGGCTCTGGCTCACCACAACGAGTGGCTCAAGAGGACCGTGTCGGGGTCGTCGAGGCCGGTCGCGGCACTCGACAGAGATCGTTTCGAGAGACTCCTGTCACTGAGAGACTTCGGCGTCAACGCGGACGAGGCCCTCGCCATCGCCGAGACCCAGCTCACGACGGCCAAGAGGATACGCGAGGAGGTCGCCCGCAGGATCTCCCCGATGGGCGGGCTCGACGGGGCCATAATGACCATGCGGTCAGACCATCCGAAGAGCTTCGAGGACATCATGAGGGCCTACAGGGATTCCATCCAGAAGGCCCGGGACTTCGTGGTCGCGAAGAGGCTCGTGAGCATCCCCGAGGGGGAGAAGCTGCTCGTCATGGAGACTCCGCATTTCATGAGGAAGCACGCGCCCTTCGCGGCGCAGTTCGAGCCTGCCCGGTTCGCGAACGACAGGACTGGGCTGTTCATGATTACACCCGACGGGGGCGACCCCGCCGCGCTCATGGAGCACAGTTATCCCATCATCGCGAACACGACGGTGCACGAGGCCTACCCCGGGCACCACCTGCAGGGAGTGTGCGCGGTCACCAACCCCTCGATGATAAGGGGCCTGTGCGGCTCCGCCGATTTCGCCGAGGGCTGGGCCCTCTACTGCGAGGAGCTCATGATCTCCGAGGGCTACAACGCGACCGACATGGGCAGGCTTGCCCAGCTCAACGACCTGATCTTCAGGATCGTCCGCGTGGTCGCGGAGGTCAGGCTCTCCAGGGGAGAGATGACCGTCGAGCAGGCCGCGGAGATGCTCCACAGGGAGACTGGCATGGACATGAAGCCCGCCATGGACGAGGCGAGGAGCTACACCCACTCCCCGACATACTACATGGCGTACTACATCGGGAAACTCGCGATAATGCAGCTCAGGGAGGACGCCGAGAAGGCACTCGGGCCCAGGTTCTCCCTCGAGTTCTTCCACGATTCGCTGGTCAACGCCGGATGCATGCCGATGACGTTCATGCGCAGGGCACTGGCCCTGAGGATGTGGGAGAAGCACGGCGTGTACCTCGGCCCTCAGACCGAGCCGCTCGCGCAGTTCGCGAAGAGGATGTCGGCACAGGGAAGGGTCTGAACTACCCCTGCTTCTCCAGTATGTCGACCCACTCCTCCTCGGCCATGCCCTCGCCCTCCTCGACGGTCCAGGAGCCGGGCTTGTACGCGGTGGTCATGTAGGCCTGGAGCATCTGCTCGACGCCCTTGAGCGCCTTCATGGTGCCGTTCCACTTCTCGATGCGGCCCTTGAAGCGCTCCTCGACGTCGCGCAGGAGCATCGTGAGCCCCTCCATGACGTCCTTGGACGGCCAGCCGGAGTAGATCATCGCGAGGTACGCGCTCTGGCCCTTCTCGATGATGACGTTCTTGTCGCCGATCTCGAGCTTCTTGAGGCCGACCTCGCCCTGCTGGAAGGAGTCCTTCACGAACTCCTGGACGGCCGTGAACATCGCGCTCACAACGTCCTTGTCGATCGTGGTGTTCTCCTCCTTGGTCACGTGGGCTATGAGCCTTCCGTCGTTGTGTATCAGGAAGAGGTTCTCGAGGGTGTATGGCCTCGGGATCATCCGGGCGACGAAGTACCCGGCGACCGCGGCGGCGAGGAGCACCAGGGGCAGCGTGTACGGGTAGCCGATCAGTTCCGCCATGGTCTTGGAGACGCCGACGCGGAACGTCACCACGTTGGAGTCGAGGCCCTCCTCGTCCTGGGCGTAGACCGTGACGGTGATCACGTCGACCCCGTCCGGGAGGTTGAAGAACAGGTTGCCGCCGACGACCGCGACGTTCGCGGAAGGCGCGGCCACGATCGTCAGCATCTCGGTGAGGGTCTCCGCGTCCTCGAAGTAGCCGAGGATCGAGATCTGGCCGTTCCTTGGGCCGCCTCTGACTATCGAATCTGGGATCTGGGAGGCGGTCGGCGCGTCGTTGACCGGTATGACCACTACGGTCGCCCGCCAGGCGGCCCACGCGCCGTGGGGGTCGGTCGCCTTGAACACTATGTCCTCGCTCCCGGACCAGTCCTCGGCGGCCGTCAGGTTCACGATGCCTGTGTCATAGATGGTCGCGCAGATGTTCGTGCAGCCGTCCGCCCTGAACTGCAGCTCGCTGTCGTCCTGGTCGTAGAAGAGCAGGGAGAGGTCGATGGAGCCGTTCAGGTAGGTGTCCTCGGAGAACGATATGAGGTCGTAGTATGGCACCGGGTCCACTACTGCCGGGGCGTAGTCGTCGCTCACTATGACCTGGAAGGTCGCGGGCGGGTCGTTGGACGCGTCCCACGGGTCCGTGACGGTCATCTGGACGTCGACGATGTACGGGTCGGTGAACTCGCCCCCGCTGAGGTTCGCCGGGAAGAGGAGGCCTATCAGCCCTCCGGCGTAGGTCACATGGGTGTCGTCGAACGTGAAAGAGAGCACATCGAGGGAGTCGTCCGGGTCGTCCACGTAGAGGCCGGCGTCGATGTACGCTTCGGAATCGTAGTGGACATGGAACGCCTCGTCCATGCCGGTGACGGTCGGGGCGTCGTTGACCGCGTGGACCGTGACTATGATCGTGTCCGTCTTGATCGCGCCCGTGGTGTCCCTCGCCGTCAGGGTCCCCTCGGTGGATCCGGACCACTCGGAGAGGGCAGCCACTGTGACCACGTGCTCCGTCTCGTTGATAGCGATGGTGATGTCGTGGAAGCCGTAGGTGTAGACCAGGTAGTCCCCGTCTATGTCGTAGAAGTAGTCGTCCAGGTCGAACGCCTCGATGGTCTCGCCCTCGTCCAGCTCCACGTCCGGGAGCCGTGCGACCATGTCCGGCGGGGTGTCGTCCGTGACATAGACGACTATGCTTATGTCGTCGGAGTTGGTCTCGTCCGCCAGCGAGACGGACCCGGCGTCGGT
>JALOTO010000143.1 GCA_025457845.1 Thermoplasmata archaeon
TCGCTCGTGTTCGGGTTCAACATGACCAACCCCTACGACGACCCCGCGTGCACCATGGTCGACCTGAACCTCACGGTCGGGATCTACAGGTACGCGACCCAGGAGGAGGTGAGGGACCTGGACGACGAGTTCGAGGACCCGCCGGTCTTCGAGAACGGGGAGCCAGAGATGTCCCTAGAGTTCGACGAGCTCCAGCTCGAGGAGACCGTGAGGGTGGACCTCAGCATATCCACCGACAAGGACACCCCGCACGGGTCCTACTTCTCCCAGAGCACCTACTTCGTCCGGCTGAGGCTTGCCTTCAACTTCGAGGGGAACGACACGCGCGTCCTCCTCCAGTCCAGGGGGTTCTTCACCGAGGAGCAGTGGGACGAGATGGTCTCCTTCGACCCGGAGGAGAGCATCGTGAACCTGACCTACATGCACTCGCTCGGGGTGGACGGGCTCATCCCCGACTCCTCGTTCGGCATCAAGATCCCGATACCCAGGTGGCCCCTCGGGGTGCTCATCGCCGGCTGCTGCCTCTCGGCGTTCATGGCCCTCTACTACTTCGTCCTCGACAACCCGGGGAAGTACCCGTCACTTGAGAAGAGATTCTACAAGCTGAGGGGAGAACTGAGCGAGCTTAGGGGCAAGCTTGAGGACCTGCGGAGAAAGTGACGCGGGGTAGTCGATGTCCGCCCTCTCCTGGACCAGCGCCAGCAGGGACGGCTCGCCGAAGATCCTGAGGGCCTTGTCCATCTTCCTGTCGCTGAGGGACACGAACACCCTCCTCAGCCTGAAGGCCTTGGCCAGCTCCTTCCCGAAGGCGTCCTTCCAGAGCGCGTCGTACCTCGCTAGGGCGGCAGCGTCGCCAGTGGATAGGAACTCGCCGGCGCACTCGGCGCAGATCTCGGCCCCCTTGATGCCCGTGTAGACGCCTCCGCCGGACAGGGGCTTCGCGTGGCACGCGGCGTCCCCCGCCAGGAGGATCCTCCCGGAGCGCGCCGTGCTGCCTGGCCCGACCGGTATCTTGCCCGACGAGGAGGAGACCTTCCTGGCCTTCGCGAACTCGGGCCTCTCCAGGAGCTTCTTCAGGTAGACCGCCGGAGCGTGGGTCCCCCTCCACGTGCAGAGGCCGACGCGGGCGGTGTCCCCCGCGGGGATCGCCCATGCGAAGAAGCCCGGCGCGACCTTCTCCCCGAGGTAGAGCTCCACCAGGTCGGGGTCCAGCTCCGCCCCCTCGAGGTCCGCCTGGATGCCCGTCAGCATGTGCTTCGCAGGCGCGAGCCCGGCGGCCCTCCTGGTCTCGGACCTGTATCCGTCGCAGCCGATGGCGACGGCGCACGATATGCGGGTCCGACCGTCGCCCGAGTCGACCGTCGCCTCGACCCCGCGGTCGCCGTGGTTGACGGACACGACCTTGGCGCCGGAGACCGCGGTCGCGCCCCTGTCCACCGCCCTCTCGAAGAGCACCATGTCGAAGCGTGCGCGGTCTATGACGTACGCGCGCGGTCCCTTGGCCTCGAGCATCAGGGTGTAGCCCAGGGGCGAGTGTATCCTGGCGCCCTTGACCTTCCCGAGGACGGTCCCCCCCGCGAAAGGCGGGACCCCCCTGGGCGTGACCAGGCCCGCGCACTGCACGGGAGACCCGGGCCTCTGGTGCTCCTCGAGAAGCACGACCTCGTGGTCGCCCGCCAGCCCCGCCGCGGCGGTCGATCCCGCGGGGCCAGCGCCTATCACCAGGGCCTCGGCCTTCACGGACGGTGTGAGACCGTCTTATGTATTTCAGACTTGTCAGGCGGATATGATAAATCCCCGGAACGACAAGAGGTGTGACGTGAACCGAGCGACTGCGTACGACGTCGAGCTTGAGGGGGCGAAGGACCTCCCGGACATATTCGAGCTAGTCAAGAGAGCGGTGAGGAGGACCACGGGGATGGAGAGGGGAGGGCTGATGCTGGGCATGGCCAACCTCGGCGGGGGGGCCGACGGCCTGGTAGGGGCGTTCCACCCGCTCACGACCAACATCATCGTGATGAACTCCCTGCCCCTCAGGAGGATCCAGGAGACCGAGCCGAAGCTCTACAAGCCCTACGTGTTCCACATCCTCCTGCACGAGTACCTCCACACGCTGGGGATAATCGACGAGGAGGCGACGCGCAGGAAGGTGCTGGAGGTCAGCGAGAAGACCTTCGGGCGGGACCACCCCGTCACACAGCTGGCCCTGGACCTCTCCAGGTTCATACCGAAGCTGGTGTACCCCGTCCACGGCTGGAAGCCGCAGGGCGAGTTCAGGATGGAGCTGGTCAGGGGCTTCGACAGGTCGGCGACCGACCCTTACATCGCCTGAGTCACTTCTTCGGGACCTTCTCCCAGTCCTTCAGGAACTTCTGGATGCCCTCGTCCGTCAGGTTGTGCTTCAGCATCTTCTTCAGGACGTCGTAGGGGACCGTCGCGATGTGCGCCCCGGCGAGGGCCGCCTCGGTCACGTGCACCGGGTGGCGGATGCTAGCGGCGATGACCTGCGTCTCGTAGCCGTAGATGTCGAAGATCTCGACTATGTCCCTGACGAGGTCCATGCCCGTGTGGCTGATGTCGTCCAGGCGGCCCACGAACGGCGAGACGTACGTCGCGCCGGCCTTGGCAGCGAGGAGCGCCTGGTTCGCGGAGAACACGAGCGTCACGTTGGTCTTGATACCCTCCGCCGAGAGGACCTTCACGGCCTTGAGGCCCTCCGCGGTCATGGGGATCTTGACTATCACGTTCTCGTGGATCTTCGAGAGCTGGCGGGCCTCCCTGACCATCCCCTCCGCGTCCATCGAGACCGCCTCCGCGCTTATGGGGCCGTCCACGACGGCGCATATCTCCCTCACGCGGGCCTCGAACGAACAACCCTCCTTGGCGATCAGGGACGGGTTCGTCGTGACTCCGTCCAGGATGCCCCAGCTGTTGACCTCCTTGATGTGGTCCAGGTTCGCGGTGTCTATGAATATCTTCATCCCTACACCTCACTTCTTCCTGCGCAGCACGTCGTGCGCCGCCTCGACTATGTTCTCGACCGTGAGGCCGTACTTGGCCATGAGTTCGTCGCAGCCGCCCGACTCCCCGAAGGTGTCGGGTATGCCCACGCGCTTCATCGGGACGTGGAAGTTCTCCACGAGGCACATGGCGACTGCGCTGCCCATGCCCATTATGACGGAGTGCTCCTCCGCGGTGACGACCCCGCCCGTCTCCCTCGCGGCCTTGACGATCGTCTTCTCGTCCAGCGGCTTGATCGTGTGGAGGTTGACGACGCGCGCGTCGACCCCGTGCTTGGCCAGCTCGTCGGCGGCCTCGAGGCACCTGGCAACCATGATCCCGCAGCCTATGAGGGTGACGTCCTTCCCGTCGCGCATCACGGCCGCGTTGTTCATCTCGAAGGGCGTGGAGTCGTCCGTCAGCGTCGGCACGTCCGAACGCCCTATCCTGACATACACCGGCCCCTTGGTCTTGGCCACCGTCTTGACGACCTTGTACGTCTCCTTCGAGTCGACCGGGACGATGACCGTCATGTTGGGCAGGACCCGCATCAGCGCGATGTCCTCGATGATCTGGTGCGACGCGCCGTCGCCGCCGACGGTTATGCCAGCGTGGGACGCCACGATCTTGATGTTCAGCTTCGGGTAGGCTATCGACTGGCGTATCTGGTCGTAGCACCTGCCCGTGCCGAAGACCGCGAACGTGGAGACGAAGACGGTCTTGCCGGAGGCGGCGAGGCCCGCGGCCGTGTCCATCATGTTCTGCTCGGCGATTCCCACGTTGAAGAACCTCTCTGGGAAATGGGCGAGGAAGTCCGAGGTCCTGGTGGAGCTGGACAGGTCCGCGTCCAGGACGACTATGTCCCCGCGCTCCTTGCCGAGCTCGACGAGGGCCCGGCCGTACTGCTTCCTCTGGCTCTCCCACTTCCACGCGGCCGCGCTCATTCTCCCAGCTCCTTCATGGCCTGCTCGAACTCCTGGTCGCTCGGCGCCTTCCCGTGGAAGTGGACCGCGCCCTCCATGAAGCTCACTCCCTTGCCCTTGACCGTGTGGCATATGACGACCGTGGGCCGCCCCTTGATGCTCTTGGCCTCGTTGGTCGCGTGGATGATCTCCTTCATGTTGTGGCCGTTGATCTCGATGACGTGCCAGCCGAAGGCCTTCCACTTGTC
>JALOTO010000020.1 GCA_025457845.1 Thermoplasmata archaeon
CTCTTCACGTTCTTCCTGAGCTCGATGTCGTCGCCGAAGGACGCCTTCGACTCTATCCAGTGTATCTTGGTCCCGTTGATCTGTATGGGCTTGTCCAGGAGGCAGTCCGGGGTCTTCTTGTGGGTCGCCCTCAGGTCCGCCTCGGTCCTGTATGTGATCTCCCGTCGGTCGAGCCAGTCCTGGAGCTTCTTCTCGCCCCAGAGCCCCCTCTCGGTCTGTATCTGCGCCCCCTTCGGGGAGTAGATCGGGTCGTCGTCCACGACCTGCTTGAGCTCCTTCTTGAGCCGCTTGTCGTGGCAGGAGTCCGGCTCGCGGACGTACTTCCAGTACTGCTTCCTCGGGAGGTTGATCTCCGCGGCCAGCATCAGGCCGAAGAGCACCGGCGGGAAGTTGAGGCTCCTCGCCATCCTGGCCATCGGCGTCCCGTGGTGCCACTCCCTCGCGTAGTGCTTCATGTCCTTCTTCACGATGTAGAACCTTCGGGTGGCGTCCCTGACGGTCCTCTGCGTGTACATCACGAAGAGGAGCTCTGGGTCGAGGTGCAGCCTCGCTGCCAGCTCATCGACGTCTTTCAAGCTCCTCAGCTGAAAATAGATTTCCTTGTAGTCTTCGTACTTCATCAATTCCACTGTCCAGTCGAATACCGGACGAAGCTCTGTCTTCGTATCCTTTCTCTGTATCCTTGAACGGTCGTTATCCCGGAGACCGTACTTATTCCTTTCCCGGGCACGCGCCCGTGGGAAATGTTCAAGTGCCAGGATGCCATGGTGCCGTACGTTCAGCGTTCAGGGGACGGTTTCGATGAGCGAGAGCGGTGCGAGGAAGATGATCCTGCCGTCTAAGTACGTCCAGGGCCCAGGGGTCCTTGGCCAGCTCGGAGCCTACGTCAAGCAGCACGGGGAGCGGCCCTTCGCCGTCGGCAGCAAGACCGGCATCGCGAAGGTCAAGGCCCGGGTCCAGGCGAGCCTCCTATCCGCAGGGCTGCCGCTGGTCGGCTGCGACGATTCCGTCACCGAGTGCACGAAGGCCAAGATCGCCGAGGTCGCCGCGAAGGCCGAGGAGCTGGACGTGGACGTCATCATAGGCTGTGGCGGCGGCAAGTCCGTCGACACCGCGAAGGCCGTCTCCGAAAGGCTCAGGGTCCCCGTGATATGCATCCCGACCCAGTGCGCGACCAACGCCGACCAGATGGCCGACGCGGTCATCTTCTCGGATGACCACAGGTTCCTGGAGGACCTCTACCTCTCACAGGCGCCCGCCCTCGTCCTCGTCGACACCGACATAGTCGGCCGGGCCCCCCCGAAGTACCTCGTCCAGGGGATGGGCGACGCCCTCGCATGCAGGTTCGAGAAGAACGCCTACGCCGCGACCCAGAGGGCGAAGAGGGCGCAGGACCAGGCCACCTCCGCGGCCCTCGAGGTCAACAACCGGTGCTTCGAGACCCTGATGGCACACGGCATCCAGGCGAAGAAGGACGTCGAGCAGGGCAAGGTCACCGACGCGGTCGAGTCCGTGGTCGAGGCGATCAAGCTCATGAGCGGGTTCGGGTTCGGAGGGGGCGGATGCGCCGCCGCCCATGCCGTCCACAACGGCCTGACGATCGTCCCTGGCCTCGCCAGGACCCACGGCGAGATAGTCGCCTACGGCACGCTCGTCCAGATGGTCCTCGAGAAGAGGCCCACGGGCGAGGTCGAGAGGGTCATGCGGTGGTGCAAGACGCTGGGGCTGCCCGTGAGGCTGGACGACCTGGGCAGGCTCGACAAGACCAGGTTGGGCGCGGCCGCCGAGAAGGCGTGCGACCCCGGCGATTCCATGAGCGCGATGCCCTTCCCCGTGACCCCCCAGATGGTCCTGGACGCGATGCGCGAGGTCGACAGGCTCGCGGACGCGGTCGGCTGACGGCGCCTGGCCC
The DNA here is from genome assembly GCA_025457845.1 of Thermoplasmata archaeon. The sequence continues at coordinate 1,913 of JALOTO010000020.1, forward strand.
TTCCGGGGCTTGCATGCTGGCTGGTAAAATCGCTAGGAAATGATATATACAGCCATCACGATTCTCAACAAGAGGCCGCCTCAGGCGGCAGAAGGGATGAATCTAGTGGAATGTCGCAGAGGCCAGGACGTTCGCCTGGTGGGCAGAGATATTCTTCCTGTTGATGGCCCTGGTCTGGTTCATCATAGCGATCATATCCATGACCGTCTTCGTCGTCGACAGCGGCACCGGCAACCTCGTGACTGGCATATTCGGACTGTTCGCCATGTTGATATGCTTCATGGCCTCGGTGTACGAGAAGAAGACCATCATCGACGCCATCGACCAGGGCAGGTTCCACGACGCCAAGAACGATTCGGTCATCTGGATCATCATGGGCTTCTTCGCGTTCGCGGTCCCGTCGATACTGCTCATACTCACGTACGTCAAGCTCGGCGACGCCATGGCCGCGATGGGCCCGGCGGGGTACGCCCCGTACGCCCCTGGACAGGTCACGGCTCAGGCGCCGGCCCCGGTCTACGCCCCGCCGCCGGTCCCGCCGGCAGCGCCGGTGCAGCAGGCCCCGCCGGTCCAGGCCGCTCCGGCGGCCCACCACCAGCAGCAGGCCCAGATGGTCAGGTGCAAGAACTGCAACGTGCAGTTCCCGATGTTCATGCACACCTGCCCGAACTGCGGTGCGCCAAAGGCCTGAGGCCGAGCCCGACGCAAAACCTTTCTCCGGAAACCCCATTCCGATTTTCATATCCCGCTAAACAGGGGTGACCATCGTGACCGAGATGCTGTACATGAAGGACGCCGAGGCCAACTACATACGGGAGTTCGACGCGAGTGTCGTCGAGCGCGGGTTCGACTACGTCGTCCTCGACAGGACGGCCTTCTACCCACTCGGCGGGGGCCAGCCGTCTGATGTCGGCATGCTCGAGTGGCCGGGCGGCAAGGCCGAGGTCCGGGAGGTCACCAAGAAGGAGGGGGTGAGGCACCACCTCGTCCAGAACCCGGACCTGGTCCCGGACCAGGTCCACGGGGTCATCGATTGGGAGCGCAGGTACGCGCACATGAGGATGCACACGGCCCAGCACATCGTCTCCGGGGTCGCGTACGACCTCTGGAAGGCCAGGACGGTCGGGAACCAGCTCTACCACGACAGGTCGAGGATAGACTTCGCGCCGGTGAAGCTCACCGACGAGCTGGTGGCGCAGCTCGAGGCGAGGACCAACGAGATACTCGCGACGGGCGCGAAGGTCGAGGTCGGCACCATGCTCAGGGCGGACCTCGACAGGCAGGTGGACGCCCAGAGGGCCAACCTGGACCTCCTCCCGAAGTCCGTGAGCGAGCTCAGGGTCGTCAAGGCGGCCGAGTTCGACACATGCCCGTGCGCCGGGACCCATGTCCGCTCTCTCGCGGAGGTCGGCAGGATCAAGATCGTCAAGAGGGAGAACAAGGGCAAGGACCGGGACCGCATCACCTACGAGCTGGTGCGCTGAGCCCCTCCCAGCGCCGGAACCCCCGCCCAACGCTTAAGTAAGCGCCCGCGGCTCTTCATCTCTGGGGAACATGGTCCAGACCGAGACTATCTCAGAGGTCACGAAGATATCCATAAGGCTGAGCGCCGTCGCGGCCGTGCTCGGCATAGGCCTGCTCTACGTCTACATAGCGGTCTCCGACGCATCGGTGGAGACCAAGGTCCTGTGGGCCTCGGTCCTGTCCCTGGGCGTCGCCCTCGTCTCGATAATCATCTGGACGATGGCAAGGGACGCCATGATGGCCGCGGAGATCGAGCAGAGGCAGAAGGGCAAGGCCTAGGCGCGGCCGTTCCTGCCGTTGCCGTTCTTCTCCTCGGTGGCATCCAGCAGCAGCTCCATGAGGTCGATGACCTTGATGCCGGGAACGGTCCTGAGCTGGGTCTCGCAGAACGGGCACGACGTGACCAAGGTGGTCGCCCCTGTGTTCTTCGCCTCGTCGACCCTCTTGGACGCGAGCTCCTTGGACAGCTTCGGGAATGCGGACTGCAGCCCTGCCCCCGCGCCGCAGCACCTCGACTCGTACCTGTTGTGGGGCATCTCCACCAGCTTGGCGACGCCGGAGACTATCGTCCTGGGGTCGTCGAAGACCCCGCCGAGCCTGCCGAGGTGGCACGGGTCGTGGTATGTCATGAGCTCCGTGGACCGCCTGATGGGCAGCTTGCCGTCCTTCACCAGCTTCGCCAGCTCGTGAGAGATGTGGACGACCTCGATCTTCGAACCGTGCTCCTCTATGCTCTTCCTGAGCGTGACCATGCAGCCGGGGCATGCGGTCACGATCCTCTTGATGCCCAGCGACTCGAACTGTCTCACGTTCTTCGCGGACAGCTGCTCGAACGCGTCCGTCTGCCCCACCCTGAGCAGGGTGGAGCCGCAGCAGGGCTCGTCCTGGTTCATGGTGGCGAACTTGACCCCTGCCCTCTGCAGCAGCTTCGCCCCTGCTATCAGCCCGGGAGTCAGCTGCTTCATGACGGCCGAGGTGCACCCCGCGAAGAAGAGCACCTCCTGCTGCCCGGGCGCGGCCTTCGGTATGCCCAGGCCCTTGGTCCACCGGTTCCTCGCGCTCCTGGGCTGGAACCACGGGTTCCCGTAGTTCTTGATGCTGGCGACCAGCGACGCGTGCTCCTTCATCGGCTCGACGCCGTGCTTGAGCAGGTACTCCCTGAACGCCCTCGTGTGCTCGGTGTTCTTGAGGGCGCACCACCTGTCGCAGTTACCGCAGAGCGTGCACTCGAACGCCGCCTCCACGACGGCAGGGGTGATCTCGAGCTTCCCCTGGATGAGCCCCAGCATGGTCCTGTTCCTGCCCTTCATGCAGAGGGTCTTGACCTTCATCGCCTGGTAGACCGGGCAGCCGCGCTCGCAGAAGCCGCACGACGTTCCGAAGCAGGTCTCCAGTTCGTCCCTGAAGTCCTTGAGGTCCTTCGGCTCGGGCTTCGTCTCGCTCAGAGTGCCCCCTCCCTGCCGCCCTGCCTTGGGAACTTCTTGCCCGGGTTGAGTATGCCCTTCGGGTCGAAGAGCCTCTTGATCTCGCGCATGTACCTGAGGGACGGCCCGTGCTCGAGCTCGAGGTACGGCGCCTTCTGGTATGTGTCGCTCATGTACGTGCTCATGGTCCCCTCGAAGGCGACGGCCATCCTGCTGAGCTCGTCGTGGAACTCCCTGAACCGCCTTACCTCGTCAGGGTCCCTGTAGTCGACGAAGACCGCGCAGCTCAGGGAGAAGCCGATGCTGTTAGGGTGTTCGAGGTAGGCGTTCATCCCCAGTATCTCCAGCCTGTTCCTCTCCGCTACCTCGACGAACTTGTGATAGAACTCCTCGAGCCTGCCCACGGGCACGCCCGGGTCCGCGGCCCCGAACTTCTTGATCCTCTGGGAGTCCGGCCACTTCTGCTTGAAGGGCTCGAACTCGAGGGTGTACTTGGACGCCCACCAGCTGTCGACGATCTCCCTCTCCTCCACCAGCTGCGCCTCGAACTCCTTGGCTATCCTCAGCGCGTGGTTCCTCTGGGTCTCGACGACGTCCGCGTCGCCCGAGAACGATATGGCCAGGAGCGCCTCCGCCCATGCGGGTATCTCAGGGTCCCTGCCGTGGTGCTGCTTGTAGGAGTGCGTGTAGAACTTGAGCCTGCGCTTGCAGTTTATGTGGGCCGCCTCGATGCACAGCCCCGCCTTCAACAGCCTGTTGAGGTACTCGACGGCCGCCCCTAGGCGCGGGAAGACCAGCATGTCGACCCTCCTCGTGGCCGGGACTGGTTCGAGCTTCAGCGTGGCCTCGGTGATGACCCCCAGGGTACCTTCGCTGCCGGCGAGGAGGTCCTTGAGCTTGTAGCCGGATGACGTGAAGTGCGCCTTCCGATGCCCGAGTTCCAGGACCTCGCCGGTCCCGGTCACGATCTCGGCGCTCAGGAGGCAGTTGAGTATCTTCCCGTACCTTACGCCGAAGGTGGAGTCGTTGTCGCACGCGATCGCGGAACCGACGGTGCTGACCCACTTCGACTCGGGCTGGTGAGGCAGCCAGAGGTCGTAAGGCAGGACGGCGTCGTTGACCTCCTGGAGGGTGGCCCCCGCCTGGACGCGTATCGTCTGGTTCCTCTTGTCGACCTCGACGACGGAGTTCATCGCGGTCGTGTCGATGTATATCCCCCCGTGGATCGGGACCGCGCCGCCGAGCATGCCCGTGAGCCCTCCTCCAGCTGTGACCGGGATCCCGTGCTCGTAGGCCACCTGCACCACCCTCTGCACATCCTTGGTCGTCCTGGGGAGGATGACCACGTCGGGCGGGACGAACTCGTCGGGCGTCCTCGGGCTCCAATCGGCCCCGTAGACGAACCTCTCCGCGGGGTCCGTGAGGACCTTCTCCTTGCCCAGCGAAGCGATGAGCTCCTCGATGAAAGTCATGTATCCAGCGTGAGCATGTTGCGGATACAAAAGCTTGATTGACGTACAGGAATGGGCCTCGTCTTTCCGTGTGCCTGGCCATGCGTTCCGCGCGTCATCCCGTGGACTCAGGGGGCGAGATTCAATACCCCCCTCGGCAATCCCCTCCCAGCACGAGTGATGAAGATGTTGGAGCAGGTTTTCGAGAAGGGCCTCCTGTACGGCCTCAAGATGCCGTCGTCATACACCTCCCTGGAGCAGCAGTCGATCAAGACCCTCACCGAGGGGCTGGCCACGTACCCGAAGGCCCTGAAGATGTTCCAGATGCTGCAGACCGATCCTGAGGTCGACGCGCTCCTCAACATGGCCAACTTCATCGCGGTGAGGAAGCTCGGGTACAACGATCACGGACCGATCCATGCGAGGATAGTCGCCGCGAACGGCGTGAGGCTCCTGCGCATCATCCTCGACAGCGGCACGGTCGACGTCGACTGCATCAAGGGGCTGGGCATGACCGAGGACGACGCCCATCTCATAGTCGTCGCCGGGTGCATGCTCCACGACATAGGCAACGCCATACACAGGAACCAGCACGAGATATCGAGCATCATCTGCGCCAAGGGCGTGCTCGACCGCATGCTGCCTGAGATATACAACGACGTCAGCCGGAGGGTCGCGGTCACCACCCAGATACTGCACACTCTCTACTCGCACGACGAGGGGGCGAACGCGCTCACCATCGAGGCCGCGATCGTGGTCATAGCCGACGGCTGCGACATAACGAAGGGCAGGGGTAGGCTGTCGTTCGATCTCGGCAAGCACGACATCCACTCGGTCTCCGCCCTCTCCATCGAATCAGTCGACATACGCAAGGGCGCGGACAAGCTCATCGAGATATACGTCAACATGACCAACTCCGCGGGGATATACCAGGTGCAGGAAACCCTCGGGTCCAAGGTCGCCGCGAGCCCGCTCAGGGACCATGTGGAGATCGTGGCCGCCCTCACGCCCTCGAAGGCCCCGCCCGAGATGAAGGTCCTCGACAGGATAGTCTTCTCCAACGGGAAGTACAGGAACATCTAGAGCGCGAAGAGCGGGATGCACGCGAACAGCATCGCCAGCGCTATGTACTGCCGTGCGGTCAGCTTCTCCTTCAGCCGGACCTTTGCCACGAGTACGGTCACTATCGGGTACAGGTTCGTCACGGGCGAGACTATCGAGACGGGGCCGCTGTCGAAGGAGACGTAGAGCGTTATGCCCCCGAGGGCGAGGAAGACGAGGGAGATGACGAGTATCGTCCGGCCGTCCGCCGGCACGTGCAGCTTCCCCTTGGAGGTGCCGAGCCAATAGATGGTCCAGATCGCTGGGTTCACCAGGGCGAACACGAGGAGGAAGTTCGTGTTCCCGATCTCCCCCAGCACGTCCTTGGCGAGGACGGCGGAGGTGCCCCAGAGGAAGAAGGCGCAGAGGGCGAGCACGAGCCCCTTCCTCTCGGTCCGCTGCCCGTCCCCGTTGCCGGATGCGTATGTGAACAGGAGCACGCTGGTCACGGTCAGCGCGATGGCCAACCCCTCGAACACGCCCAGGCTCTCTCCGAGGAAGATGATGGCCAGGAGCACTGTCCACGGAGCGTATGCCCCTGCGACCGTGCCCACTATGCTGATCTTGCCGTGCCTCATGGACTCGTAGTACGCGACGTAGGCCAGGCCGGAGAGGGACGCCGCGAACGCCGCGGAGAGCCATGTCATCATCGGGAAGGATGCCCCCCCGTGGAATACGAGCCAATACGCCGAGAACATCAGGAGCACGACTACGCCGAACAGGAAGGAGTAGTCCGCGGAGGATACCCCGGACCTGCTCTCCTTCGCGAAGACCTGGCCGAAGCCGCAGAGGAAGATCGTCCCGAGGGTGAAGGGCAGCCAGAGCAGCTCCATCAAGGGGCGGATACCACGGGGATAGAAATAACGTTCGCCGTGTCCCTCACCCGGTCCCGCCCGCCTTCCCCTTCCTCTCGAAGAGCGTTCTGCCCTTGTGGTCGATCCTCAGCACCCTATGGTACGGGATGCTCGCGTCCGCGGTCTCGAAGAACAGGCTGCCGAGTTGGCAGATGGCCGCCCCATCCACCTTCGCTCTGTCGTCGGGTGCCCCCCTGTGGACGTACCAGACGGTCGTCCCGGCGAGCCCGCCTTCCTCGGACCACCTGATCATGTTGAGCACATCCCTAGGATAGACCATCGGATGAGAATCGGAGTCAGCAGGATATTACCGTTCCCCGCCCGCCTCGGAAGGCATGCACGCATCTGTGCGTCGCGGCCTCGCAGACCCCGTCCCTGGTTTGCACCTTTATATAGCATGTCGCACGTTCGGTACCTTAAGTGGCCAGTCCTCATTTCGCTGGCCCGTTCGAGCCAAGACTTAGGTGGGGGATAGATTGGATACTTCAGCTACCTCAAGAGCTGTGCGTTTGTTAGCAGTGTCGGCCGCGATCGTGCTTGCGTTCTCCATGGTCCCGGCGTCGCTCTTCACGAGCGGCCCCGTGGGCGAGGCGTCGGCGCAGGACGGCTACTATGTGCGCGTCGGTTTCCAGCAGGACTTCTCCAACTGGAACCCGCTGGCCATCGAGATGGTCTCTGACTACGTGGCCTGTTACCTGATATACAGCGTGCTTTTCCAGTTCGACGAGGACTGGAACGAAGTCGTAGGAGACCTGGCGACCGACTGGTACCAGGTCACGCACTCCGGCGGGAACATGACCACTGTCGTGAACATCACCGAGAACGCGTACTTCCGGAACGCGGCCGACCCGATGAACATGGACCACCAGCTGACCGCGTACGACGTCGAGTACACGTACGAGCTCGTCATGAGCCACCCCGGCGGCACCTGGGACTACTACCTCTACGATGTCACGGGAGTGAACGCGACCGGGGAGTTCCAGGTCTCAATCGATACATCGTACACGAAGGCCACCCTCATCGAGGACCTCGTCTGGATACCGATCCTGCCGATGTACCAGTGGGAGACCATACTCGAATCACAGCTCCTTAAGGCGATGACCCCTGACTCTCTGATCGGCAGCGGGCCGTTCTACTTCGACTCGATGGTCAAGAACTCATGGTACGAGTTCACCACGGCCCCCAACTATCACGGCGAGGCCGACTACGGCGAAGCGAGGGACATCGACATCGACGGCATCATCTACTCTATCTACACCGAGCCGTCCGCGATGGTCATCGCCATGAACGACGCTGCCGTCGACACCGCCGTGTTCAGTGGTAACGCCAACAACTTCCAGGACGAGGTAGGTGTCGGGTCCGTCTATCCCGTGCAGAAGGCCGTGTGCCAGGAGATGGGCATCATCGACATCGCGATCAACGCGATACCGGTGGAATTCAGGACGTCGAACTACGGCAACGGCAACCCGCTCCTGCTCGATCCCGCCGTCCGGCTGGCGATCGCGATGACCCTGGACAAGCAGTTCATCGTCGACTCGCTCATGCTCGGCTATCCAGTGGTGGCCGATTCCGTCATAGACCCGGGGTACTGGCACCTCGATGTCACCGAGAACGCCTATTCCTATGACCCTGCTGCCGCGCGAGACATCCTGCTCGACGCTGGCTATGTCGACTCCGGCGACGGAATACTCGAGGCGACCGCCGAAGCATGGCCCGTCGTCAACGGCTGGGCGAGCGAAGGCGACCGGCTCGAGTTCGCCCTGGAGGCGCCCGACACGGACCCGAGCTACGCGTCGATAGGCAATTCGTGGGTCGGATGGGCGGACGACGCCGGCATACAGTTCACATACACGACGAGGGCCGAGGGTGTGATGGTCTCAGACGCATGGTACCAGGCGGACTACGATGTCTGGATATGGGCCTGGCTCTGGGGACCCGAGCCGCTCTCCAACCTGGCGGTCTGGCTGACCTCCGAGATCAGGGAGGGCGGCAACAACTGCCAGATGCCGATGGGTGAATGGTACTACGACTGGACGAACTACACGGACGCCCCCGAGGAGTGGGGCATAGTGGGTCCGTACTCGTCCTTCGACCAGAACCTCACGCTCGGACAGAGCACCCTCGACAAGGCCGAGAGGCAGCAGATCGTGTTCGACCTCCAGCAGATGATATACGACTCCTACACGGAGATACCGCCGTTCTACCCGCTCGGGCTCTATGCCTGGCACGAGAACAACTATGTCAACTGGGGTAACTGGGACGACCACGTGGGGAGGAGCACCACCTCAGACCTGCTGTGGCTCTGGTACGACCTCGAGCCGTCGGGCGGCAACCAGATGCCAGTCTTCGACACGCCGCTGCTCACCGACTACCAGCCAATCATCGACGAGCCGATCACCTTCACGGTGAGCGTGCACGACCCCGAGGGCGACCCGATGGAGCTCACATGGAACTTCGGGGACGGATCGGACCCGGCGTACAACAACAGCGCGGGAGGCTCCAGCGAGCCAGCGACCTTCACCCAGACGCACACCTACACAGAGCTTGCATCGGACGGGCTCGCAATGAACGTCACGGCCTACGACGGTTCCGTGAACGCGACCTCGAGGGCGACCGTCTACGTCCTGTCAGTGCCGGACGCCGTACCCTCCATAACCAGGCCTGTCCTTTCAGACCCGCTCGACATGGTATATGTGGGCGAATCGTCCACCTGGTCGGTCGGGGTGACGGATGCCGAGGCCACCGAGGTCACCGTGACCTGGGACTGGGGCGACGGCACCTACGACACGACTGTGCACACGCCGTCGACGCCCGGAGATGAGGTCATCGACACCGCCGTGCACGCCTGGGACTACGTCGGGACATTCGACGTGGAGCTGTTCGTCTGGGACGGTTCGGACCTGCCCGGGCACAACATCTCCGGAGGAGTGTTCCCGTATGAGGTCATAGAGAACACCCCGCCCACGGATCCCGTGATCGGTTCAATAAGCGCCAACTCCGGCGTGTGGGTCGAGTGCGTGGCTTCGAGCAGCGACCTCGACGCCGACGAGCTGACCTTCACCTGGGACTTCGGCAGCGGGGTCTACAACGTGACCTCGGCGACCCCGGCGACGGGGACCGAGGCGGCGACCTCCATCGTGATGCACCTGTGGTCCGCTGCGGGCAGCTACCCCGTGACCGTCTGGGTCGACGACGGCGAGGACCACAATGTCTCAGCGTCTGTCACGGCCGAGATCCTTGGGCCGGGCGTCGAAGTTCCCCCTGGCTCCGAGCTCCTGGTGATAACGCCGACCCCGGCGTATGTCGGGGCGACGGTGACCTTCGACGCGAGCGCCGTTGACACGAACTCGGACGCGCTGACGTTCTACATCGAGTTCGGCGACGGCGAGGCGGAGGTCGAGACGACGGACGGCGGGACCACCCTCAGCCAGGCCGTGCAGTTCGAGCACGTCTACGAGTCGGAGGACATCTACAGCGTCGTGCTATACGTGGACGACGGATCCGGCCTCGCTGGTCACAACATCAGCGTCTCGGCCGATCTATCGGTCGTTGAGTTCGTCAACTCCCCGCCGTGGCTGCAGCTCGCCTCCTCGACCAGCGCCATGTACAACAGGACCGTGACCCTCACACCGTCGGTGTGCAGGGACAACGACACGGACCCGCTCACGGTCTGGTACGACTGGGGCGACGGGACCGACCTGAGCATGGGCGAGGGCGAGTTCTACGCTGGCACCCACGTCTACGAGGCGGTGGGCGAGTTCGATGTCGTCGTGCACGCCGATGACGGGACCGGTCTGGACGACCACAACGTCAGCGCCACGGTCGTCATGACGGTGAGCGAGAACCTGAGGCCGAGCTTCAACGGCTCGGCCGTGATGACCCCTTCAGGACCATACGAAGAGGGCGCAGTCATCACCTTCACCTTCGAGTTCAAGGACTACGAGGGTGACACCGTCAACATAACGGTGGACTTCGGCGACGGCTCCGACGTGGAGGTTCTCACCTTCGAGCCCGAGGCGAACGTCTGGACGACAGAGAGCGTGGAGCACACGTACGCGGAGGGCAGCTCCGACCCGTACGTCGTGACCATCACCGCGGACGACGGGATGATGGACTTCCACTCCGTCAAGACCTGGCAGTCCCTGACGACCTCGGTCACGGTCGAGCCTCCGGAGGAGAGCGACATCCTGCTCTATGTGGCCGTGGGCGCGATCCTGCTGGTCGTCCTGGGCCTTGTCGCCTACATGGTCCTCAAGAAGAAGAAGAAGGGCGACGAGGGTCCGGGCGGCATGGAAGGCACTGCCCCTCCTCCGCCACCGCAGTGAGCCCGCGAGGAACGAAACCCCACAAACCCGTTCCAGTCTTCTATTTCACTCCCTGATGCCCACGCTGTCGAGGAGGAACGTCATCCAGAGCGCCGTCTCCCCTGCGTGGTCGTACCTGCCGGATGCACCGCTGTGCCCCTGGACGATGCCCGTGACCAGCAGCAGGAGGTTGTCGTCGAGCTTGAGGTCCCTCATCTTGGCGACCCATTTGACCGGCTCCCAGTAAGGGACCCTCGGGTCGTTCATCCCCGCCGTGACAAGCATCCTCGGATACTCCTTCCTGGAGGTGCAGTCGTACGGCGAGTAGGCCTTCATGTACCAGTACTGGTCCTCTATCGACGGGTCCCCGAATTCCTCGCACTCGCCGGGCACGAGGGGGATGGTGTGGTCCAGCTGCGTCGTCACGACGTCCACGAACGGGACCTCGGCGACGACCGCCCTGAAGAGGTCGGGGCGCATGTTGGTGACGGCGCCCATGAGCAGCCCGCCAGCGCTCCTGCCCCTGATGGTGAGTCTCTCCCGCGAGGTGTAGCCGTTGCGGGTCAGGTGCTCCGCGACCGCTATGAAGTCGGAGAACGTGGCGACCTTGTTAAGCATGGCCCCCTGCTTGTGCCAGGCGCCTCCCATGTCGCCGCCGCCCCTGATCTGCGCCCTCGCGTAGATGAAGCCGCGGTCGACCAGGCTGAGAGCGTCCGGGTCGAACTCGGGTGCCGGCCCCTCGAAGTCGCCGTAGGAGCCGTAGCCGTAGAGGAGCATGGGGCTGCTCCCGTCCAGCGCGGTCCCCTTCCTCATGAGGACGAAGACCGGTATCATGGCCCCGTCCATGGCCCTGGCGAACAGCCTCGAGGCCTCGTACGCGGACGGGTCGTATCCAGGGATCGCGTCCTTGCGAAGCTCGGTGAGCGTGCGCTTCCTCATGTCGTACTCGAAGACGGTCTTCGGCGTCTGCATCGACGAGTATGTGAACTTGAGCTTGTCGGTCTTGAACCGAGTGTTCTCCCACGGGGTGACCCAGGAGAGTTCCTCGGGGAGGGCGACCGAATGCTCCTCGCCCGTCGTCCTGACCATGATCCTGATGCCGCAGAGGCCTCCCCGCCTCTCGAAGATCGCCAGGTGCCCTTCGAAGACCTCGATCCAGGGGATGGGTTCGCTGACCGAGATGGCGACATCCTTCCTGTGGTGGAGTACGGTCTTCCAGTTCTCCCTCCTCGGGTCCGTGTCGGGCGCCTCGAACAGCTCGTAGTTCTCCGCGTCCTCGTTGCTGGCTATGTAGAACCTGTCCCCGGCATGGACGGCGTAGTAGCGCACGCCGTGCTTCCTGGGATGGAGGACCTTGAACTCGTCGTCGGGCACGTCCGCATCCACGTAGAGGACCTCCGACGTGGTCATGCTGGACGTGGCCAGTATGATGAAGTCGTCGGTCTTCGACCGAGAGAGGACCATGTACTCGTGCCTCGCGTCCTCCTCGTGGTAGACGACCTGGTCCTTCCCGGCGTCCGTGCCCAGCACGTGCCTGAGGACCTTGTGCGGCCTGTGCGTCTCGTCGAAGATGATGTAGTAGATGGCGCTCCCGTCATTGGTCCATTCGAAGGTGTCGAGGTTGTGGAGGACGTCTTCCAGGAACACGCCTGACTCCAGGTCCTTGACCCTCAGGTCCATCCTCTCGGAGCCGTCTGTGTCTGCGGCGAAGGCCAGCTTCGTGTTGTCCGGACTCGGCTTCACCGCCCCGATGCTGAAGAACTCGTGCCCCTCCGCGACCTCGTTCTCGTCCAGGACCAGCTCCTCGTCCGAGGCCGCGTCGGCCATCCTCCTCGTGTGCCGGCGGTACTGCTTGCCAGGGACAGTCCTGCTCTGGTACAGGAACCCGTTCCTGTCGACAGGTGGCATGGGCTCGTCGTCCGACATGCGGGCCACGATCTCCGACCTCACCTTCTCCCTGAGGCCGGCGAGGTGTGCCATCGCGGCCTTCGCGTACTCGTTCTCCGCCTGCACGTAGGCGATGACGTCAGGGTCGGAATGGTCCCTGACCCAGTAGTACGGGTCAGTCCTCACATCGCCATGGGCAGCGAGCCTCTCCAGAACCTTCTTCGCCTTCGGCGGCCGGGGGGCCGAGTCAACTTCCGCCACGGGACCTGATTGGCTGACGTGTAGATTAAGAAGTCGGCGCCCGTCGCGACGGGCGCCTTTGCGTCCAGTCACTGGATCGTGGCCAACTTCGCCTCTATCTTGTCGGCCAGCGCGACGACCCTTTCCAGGTCGGCCTCCTTCGGCGGGCCCTTCACATCTATCGCATCGAGGACCTCGATCTTGGTCCCCGAGATTAGCTCCGAGGCCGCCTTGACCGCTCCGCCGCTCCAGCCGTGTGAAGACAGCACCGCGGCGTACTTCGTGGGCGCGCGCAGCTGCTTGACCAGCATCGTGGCGTATGCCGCCACGGGGTGCATGCCCCCGAGGACCGTCGGTGCCCCGACGACTATGACCGGCGTGTCGACGAGCTCCTTCGCGATGTGCCCTATGTCCGTGTTGGGTATGTCGAAGATCTGGACGTTCACGCCCTTCTTCACGAGCGCCTCGCGGAGAGTGTGGGCCATCTTTTCGGTGCTCCCCCACATGGACACGTAGACGATGGCGACCTTCTTCGCCATCTTCTCCCCGGTCCACCTGGTGTAGGGCTCGAGTATGACCTCGGGGTTGCGCCAGATGACTCCATGCGACGGGGCGATCATCTTCACGCCGAGCTTCCTGACCTTCTCGATCGCGTTCGCGCCGGGCTTCCTGAAGGGCATCATGATCTCGGCGAAGTACAGCTTGGCCAGGTCCACTGCGAGCTCGTCCCCGAACTCGTCGGAGAAGAACTCCCCGTCGGCGACGTGCGAACCGAAGAAGTCGCACGGGAAGAGGATCGCGTCCTCCTCGAGGTAGGTGAATATGGTCTCGGGCCAGTGGAGCCAGGGGGCGTCTATGAACCTGAGGGTCTTGCCGCCGAGGTCGATCCTCGTGCTCTCATCGACGACCGTAATCCTCTCCGCGGGGACGCCGAAGTACATCATGGCGGCCTCCTTCCCCTTCGCGCCGACGAGCAGCTTCGCCCCTGGCGCGAGGTCGAGCATCGTCTTGACCGCGTTGGCGTGGTCCGGCTCCGCGTGGTTCATGACCACGTAGTCCAGCTTGGCGGGGTCGATGTGCTGGCGGACCTTGTCGATGAGGACCTGCTCGAACCCTGGGTTGACCGTGTCGATGAGGGCCGTCTTCTCCTTGCCCACGACGAGGTACGCGTTGTAGCTCGTGCCGTGCGGGAGCGGTATCAGCCCGTCGAAGAGGCGCCTGTTGTAGTGCTTCACGCCCACCCAGTGGACGTCCTGTGCGAT
>JALOTO010000021.1 GCA_025457845.1 Thermoplasmata archaeon
GTTCAAGGTCATCGTGACTTATCATCCAGCAGGCGTCATCTACGACCGCGGGGCGCTCCCGCGCTTCAGGGAGGACGTCAGGGCCGGGCTGGAGAAGGCCGGGCTCACCTAGGGTGCAACCATGTCACCTGTCAGGACCTTGGTGGCGGCATTGGCCGTCCTGGCTCTGTCCTCGGCGCCCCATGGGGCGACCGATACCGCGCAGACGGTCGCACTGCAGGACGAGACTTGGACCATCATGGCGTACATGGCGGCCGACGCCTACCCCGAGCTGTACTGGGAGGCGGACATCAACGAGATGGAGTCCGCGGACCTGCCTGACTCGGTCCACGTGGTCGCGCTCGTCGACCCTCTCGGGACGGGCGACTCGAGGATCTACGAGATAGACCACGACCCGGAATACCTCGACCCCGCGATAATCTCCCCGGAGATTGACGATGGGGGACAGGTGATAGTCGGCGACGAGGTGAACACCGGCTCCCCCGACACCATCACCTCATTCATCGAGTTCGCGGTCGCCGAATACCCTGCCGACCGGTATGCCCTGGTCCTATGGGGCCACGGCGGCGGCTGGATGGGCCTCTGCCCCGACGGCGCGGACATCCTGACGCTTCCCGAGCTGAGGTCCGCCCTCGAGGAGGCCGAGACTACCACCGGTGCTGGCATCGACCTGCTCGCGGTGGACGCATGCGTCGAAGGCACACTCGAGACCGTCTACGAACTGAGGGACTGCGCGGACTTCTTCGTCGCCAGCGAGAAGACCGTCCCGGGCGAGGGCTACCCCTACGACCTCGTCCTCGGGGACCTGGCTGACGAGCCATACATGACCCCTTATGAGCTCGGGGCGACCATCGTCGACAGGTTCGTCGAGTGGGCCGCATACGGGTCCGACTACTGCGAGACCATGACCATGTACGACCTGTCGCGGGTGGATGGATTCATGAATGCGCTGGATGCGCTCGCGACAGAGTGCGTGAAGTTCAACGGGCTGTTCGACGAGGAGCTGTACGGTGCCCTATGGGACTCTGAGAGCTACGAGGACCCGGACAGCGTCGACCTCGGCGACCTCCTCCGCGAGCTCGCACGGGACGACCTGCCCATCGAGCTCCGCTACTCCGCGTTCGAGGCGTTCATGGCGTACTCCGGGGTGATAGGGAGGTTCGAGACATCTGTCCTCGCCTACCCCGAGGACGGCATCACCATAGACGACGCGACGGGGATGGTCGCGTACATACCAGGCAACTACTCCTACCCGGAATACGACGACATCCTCATCACGGGGACCTCGTGGCCGGGCATGGCCCGGGCGCTCTGGGACGACCTCGACCCCGTCCAGCCGGGCGAGGACCTGGTCCTCGACGCGATCGACTCAGATGACGACGGGTGGGACGACGGAGTGGTGTCTTCGTGGTCGGAGGGCTCGGACGCGACGGATCTCTGGGTCTTCAGGGAGGACTACGCGGGCCTGTCCTTCGCGGGGCATGTCGCCGCCGATGGCGCTCAGGCCGAGATCGATGGCCTGCACGGGCTCACCATAGTGTCCGTGAGCTCTCTGGACGCCGCGGGCGTGGCGACCGGCCACGAGGAGGTCTCCATGGAGTTCGCATGGGAGGCCGTGATCGAGGTCGACGTTCCGTCCGGTGCGGCGACGGACGGACTGGTCGCTTACGCCGTGCTCGACGACGGCGCGGAGGTCGCGGCCGACGAGAACGCACCGCTCACCATCACACTAGGCATACCGGACGACGTCAACTACGGCCAGATGGTCCGGGTCGAGCTGCGCGACGGAGAGGGCGAGGTCGTCGGGTGGAGCTTCGCCGTGGTCGCATCGGACCTTACGACCTGCGAGGTGGTCGTCGTCACCGGCGAGGACGCTGACGACGGGCCAGCGACCTACGAGGTGATCCTCGCTGCGGCCGCGTGGGCCGCGGCGTCTGTCCTGGTCGCATACGCGCTGATACGGTGGAGAAGGGGTGGCTAGAACCGCTTCTCCAGCAGGAACCTCAGGTTCCCCATCCCGTCCTTCCAGCTCTGCAGCTTGACCTCGCCCATCCTCGGGCGATAGGAGATGGGGACCTCGATCGCCCTGCACTTCGCGAAGGCCTCGATCTTGATCTCCTCCGACATGGCCATCGCATCGCTGGAGAGGACCAGCTTCGGGAGTATCTCCTTCCTGAAGACCCACATGCCGCTCTGCGAGTCCTTCACCTTGACCCTGAAGAGCACGCGCATGGCCATCGACAGCACACGGTTCCCGAACCTGTGCTTGGCGCTCATTGCGCCCTTCTGCATGTTGGCGAACCTGTCGGTCGTGATGAAGTCGAGGTCGTCCCTCTCCAGCCTGTCCGCGAGCGACGGGATGTCCGATGCCGGGTATGTCAGGTCCGCGTCCAGCGTTGCGATGATGTCGCCAGTCGCCCTCTCGAATCCGGTCTTGTAGGCCCTGCCGTAGCCGCGCCTCGGCTCCTCGATGACGACGGCGCCGTGCCCCTTGGCGATCTCCCTGGTCAGGTCCTTGGAGTCCGTGTCGACGACCAGCATCTCGTAGGGGCGGGTCCCTTCCAGGGCCTGCTTGACCTCGTTCAGGACGAGGCCGATCCCTCGCTCCTCGTTCATTGTCGGGATGATGACTGAGATCTTGTGGGTTCCAGCCATCGCTCACCTGCCAGGGTAGACGAATTTGAACGGTTTCCTCTTCCTCTTGACGGGTTCGCCCCTGTCGCCGATGAGCTCCTCGGGGATCTTCTCGAAGAGCTTGCACGATACATAGCCGAGCAGGGCGACGGCGAGCCTCGCCATCGCCCACATGGACCTGCTCGTCTCGATGAGCCTCTGCGGCTTGTAGTTGGACCAGAGCCTCCCGTGCTTGACGGTCAGCTGCTTCCTTCCCCAGCCGTTCCAGAATGCCTGCTTGAAGAACCCCTTGTAGCTGCCCTTGGTGCGGTGGTAGACTATGGCGTCCTGGTTGTAGGTCATGGTGTATCCGCGGTCGACCGCCCGGAGGTTGATGTCTATGTCCTCCGCGGTGACGAACCATGGGTCGAACCCCCCGACATCGTCCAGGACCTCCTTCCTCCAGGCCATGCTCGCGCTCGGGAAGGAGATGTCGAACCCTCTGTGGTACAGCTCGACGCGCTCGAGGTCCTCCCACGCGTGGAAGCCGATGTTGATGGTCCTGCCGGCCACGATGTCGAACTGGAGGAGGGACCTCCTGAGCTCCTTGATCCAGAACGGGTTCGCGATGCAGTCGCCCCCGGTGGTCGCCACGGCGTCGCCGCTCGCCTGCTGTATCCCGAAGTTGGTGCTCTCGCCCCTGGTGCCAGGGCAGTGGAAGAACCTGATCTCAGGATGCTTCTTCATGTAGTTCTGGACGATCTCGACGGTGCCGTCGTTGCTCCCGGCGTCGACGACCACGATCTCCCAGGGCTTCTCCTGGATGACCAGGCTGTCGAGGAGGTCCCGCATGTGCCTCCTCTCGTTGAGGACGTTCAGGACTACGCTGATCTTCATTCTAACGCAGTTCCCTCAGAAACGGTTTTACACATATTATGGTTTCCAGGCCGCTATCTGCGGCCTCTCCTGCTGGCTGGCCCGTACCCGATCCCCAGGTACTTGGCCCCGGCCGCCTCCACCTTCGCCGGGTCGAGGCATCTCCTTCCGTCGACCACTATGGGCGCCCTCATGGCCGAGAACTCCTTCCTCCCGAGACCCTTGAACTCCGCCCAGTCCGCCTGGACGATGCATCCGTCCGCCCCCTTCAGGCACTCGGCGGCAGATGAGGCGTACTCGATGGTCGGCATCAGGCGGATGAAGTTGGGCGTCGCCATCGGGTCGAACGCCACGACGCGCGCTCCCTTGGCGAGGAGCGATTCGATGAGCGGGACCGCGCGCGTCTCCCTCGTGTCGTCCACCCCTCCCTTGAAGGCAAGGCCGAGGACCGCTATCCGCTTCCCCCTGACTGGACCGGCCTCGTCCTCCAGCATCCTGATGGCCTCTCCTGGCTGCGCCTCGTTTATCGCGTCGAGCGCCGCGAGGAGCCGCGGCCTGTACCCCGCCTTCGTCGCCCTCTCCTTGAGGGCCTTCACGTCCTTCGGGAGGCAGCTCCCGCCGTAGCCCAGCCCAGGCTTGAGGAAGAGCTTGCCTATCCGCGGGTCGAGCCCGGCCGCCCTCAGGACCGGCTCGGAGTCGATCCCGAAGAGGTAGCATAGGTTGGCGATCTCGTTCGCGTAGGAGATCTTGGTCGCCAGGAACGTGTTGGATGCGTACTTGATCATCTCGGCGGACGTGAGATCCGTCCTGATCTTCTCCGCCTTGATCGGAGCATGGAGCTTGATGAGCAGGTCGCCTGACCTCTTGTCGATCGAGCCCACGACGACCCTCGACGGCTCGAGGCTGTCCTTGAGGGCGCTTCCCTCCTGGAGGAACTCCGGGTTCATGCACAGGCCGAACCCCGCGCCTACCTTCTTGCCGGAGTGGCGTTCAAGCAACGGCAGGACGATCGTCTCGGTCGTCCCTGGGACGACCGTGCTCTTCATCACGACGACCTTGTAGCCCGCTGTGCCGCGGAGCGCCCGGCCGACGTCCCTGCACGCCACCTTGACTGGCCGGATGTCGATCCTGCCCGAAGGCAGCGGCGGGGTCTGAGCGCAGATGAACACCATGGAGGCGTCTCTCACGCCCTCCGATGCATGGGTCGTGGCGGTGAGCTTCCCGCGCTTGACAAGCTTGGCGAGCTCCTTCTCGAGAGGGGGTTCGTAGAAAGGGGACTTCGCGGAATTGACCGTCCTGACCCTCGATTCGACGACGTCCACCACTATGACCTCGTGGCCGAGCCTCCCGAATGTGACGGCCGTCGCGAGGCCGACGTAACCCGCGCCGATCACGCAGAGCTTCATGGCCTCTCGAACCGGCCGAGGGCGTAATGAACCTTTTGCTGGGACGGCCAGTCCCAGGAAAGCATTATATCCGCTCCAGCCGTTCATTCGGCCGATGAAGGTCGTCATCCCCGCCGCGGGCCTGGGGACCAGGTTCCTGCCCGCGACCAAGGCGCAGCCGAAGGAGATGCTCCCGGTCGTCGACAAGCCCGCGATCCAGTACGTCGTAGAGGAGGCCGTCGAGGCCGGCATGACCGACATCATCATCATAACAGGCAGGGGCAAGAGAGCGATAGAGGACCACTTCGACAAGTCCTACGAGCTCGAGCACAAGCTCCGCGAGTCGGGGAACAGGGAGGCCCTGGAGGAGGTCCAGAGGATCGCCTCCATGGCTGACATCTTCTACATCCGCCAGAAGGAGCAGCTCGGCCTCGGCCACGCAATCCTTTGCGCCAAGAAGCACGTGGGGAAGGAACCCTTCGCAGTCATGCTCGGCGACGACATTGTGGTCAACGACCACCCCTGCATAGGTCAGCTCGTCGAGGTGCACGAGCAGTACAAGGCATCCGTCGTCGGGGTCGAGCGGGTCCCGAAGGCGCTCGTCTCCAGGTACGGAGTCATAAGCGGCAAGAAGGTCAAGGATGGGGTCTACAAGGTCGACGACCTCGTCGAGAAGCCGTCCCCCGAGGAGGCGCCCTCCGACATGGCCATCATCGGGCGCTATGTCTTCGAGCCCGACATATTCTCGTTCCTCGAGAAGATCGGCCCAGGGAAGGGCGGGGAGTACCAGCTCACGGATGCGATGAGGCTCATGTGCAGGAAGAAGGGCCTGTACGGGTTCAGGTTCTCAGGGCGCAGGTTCGACATCGGGAGCAAGGCGGATTGGATACGCGCCACCGTGGAACTGAGCCGCGAGAGGCACGACCTGGGCGACGACCTCAGGGACCTCCGCGGAAGGAAGGCCAGATAGGCCCGGTCCGACGAATCTCGTGAACCCCTTTTGAGCTATGTCCACAACATATTATAGTCCGGTCCCGATTCCACTTTCAGGTTGGTTCCGTTGAAGCTGATGGCTCAGTACTACAAGATAGACGACGTGGACATCGGCGAGGACACCATAGTCCGCGACTTCGTCAACCTGTACGGCTGCCGGATAGGCAAGGGCTGCAGGATCGCCGCCTACGCCGAGATACAGCGCGGCGTGACCATCGGAGACAGGTGCAAGGTCGAGGCGTTCGCTTTCATTCCGTCCGGAGTGAAGATCGAGGACGAGGTCTTCATCGGACCCCATGCATGTTTCACCAACGACCGCGTGCCCAAGGCGGTAGGCGACTGGGAGGTCACGCCCACCCTCGTGAAGAAGGGCGCATCCGTTGGCGCCAACGCGACCATCGTCTGCGGCGTGACCATCGGGGAGAACGCCCTGGTCGGTGCGGGCTCCGTCGTGACGAAGGATGTGCCGGCCAACACCGTCGTCGCCGGCAATCCTGCGAGAATTATAAAAAAGACACAATCAAAAAAGACTGCGCAGAGGAAACCTGTGAAGAAGAAGAACACCAGGAGGGGAAAGAGATGAAGGTACCGCTAGCACAGCCTGTGATGACCGAGACCATGATAGAGGCGGCCGCGACGGCCCTGAGGACAGAGAGGCTCACGCTCGGCGACAGCGTGTTCAAGTTCGAGGAGATGTTCGCCAAGATGTGCGGGGTCGACCACGCCATAGCCGTCAACAGCGGCACGGCGGCACTGACCCTATCCCTGCAGGCCCTCGGGGTCAAGGCGGGGGACAAGGTCCTGACGACCGCGATGTCGTTCGTGGCGACGACCAACTCGTATGTGATATTCGGGGCGAACCCGGCATTCGCGGACGTCCGCGAAGCAGACTACACGATAGACCCGGCCAAGATCAAGTTCGACAAGGAGACCAAGGCGGTCATACCCGTCCACCTCTACGGACAGCCGGCGATGATGGACGAGATCAACGAGCTGGCGAGGAAGCACGGGACCTTCGTCGTCGAGGACTCATGCCAGGCCCACGGCTCCGTGTACAAGGGCAAGCGCGCGGGCGCCCTCGGCCACGTCGGATGCTTCTCATTCTACCCGACGAAGAACATGCATGTCGGCGGGGACGGCGGCATGATCACGACGAACGATCCAAAGGTCGCGGACCTCACCAAGAGGCTGAGGCACTGCGGCAGGAAGGGGCAGTACGAGCACGACATCATCGGGCACACGGCCAGGCTCAACACGGCCAACGCGGCGGTGGGCATAGAACAGCTCAAGCTGCTCCCGACCTGGAACGACAAGCGCCGCGCGGCGGCCAAGCACTACGACTCGCTCCTCAAGGGCGTGGGTGACGTCATCCTGCCTCCGGGGCCGACGAACGACGTCCAGCCCGTCTACCATCTCTACTGCATAAGGACGAAGAGGAGGGACGAGCTCAGGAAGTTCCTCGACGCGAAGGGCGTCGGGGTCGGCGTCCACTACGAGATACCGATCCACCTCCAGCCGGCCTACAGGGACATCTACGGCTACAAGGAGGGCATGCTCCCGACGACGGAGCGCCTCTGCAAGGAGGTCCTGACCCTGCCGATGTTCGCCGACATCACCGGCGACCAGATCAAGTACGTCGCGGACTGCGTGAAGGAGTTCTACGGGTAGGTGGGACGCGATGGCCAAGTTCAACGTCGGTGTCATAGGCGCGGGCTACTGGGGCCGCAAGATTGTGGACGAGTTCTCCAAGGTCGAGAACGTCAACCTCGTGGGCGTGTCCGACCTGGACGAGAAGAACCTCGCGTTCTGCGCGGAGAGGTTCGGGGTCAAGACCGGCTACAAGGACTACAAGCAGCTCCTGGCCGTGAAGGACCTCCACGCCGTCAGCATTAGCACCCCCAACGCGCTCCACTACCAGATATGCAAGGACGCGCTCGAGGCGGGGAAGCACGTGCTCGTCGAGAAGCCGCTCACCCTCAGCTCGGCGGAGGGCAAGGAGCTGGTAGAGCTCGCCCAGAAGAAGGGGCTCACCCTCTCCGTCGGCCACATCTTCAGGTTCAACAACGCCCTCGCAGAGGTCAAGAGGCTCATCAAGGAGGAGAAGTTCTTCGGGAAGCTCTTCCTCATGGAGCTGACCTGGACCAACCTCGAGAAGTCGTTCCCGGACAGGGACGTGCTCGCGGACCTTGCGCCACACATGTTCGACATCCAGAACTACCTGCTCGGCCAGTGGCCCGAGGAGATATCGTGCATGGGCGGGCCGTTCAGGCGCGACAAGGGCGAGGAGACGGCCTACGTGATGGCCAGGTTCAAGGACGGGCTCATCGCGGTCTCGAACATCAGCTGGCTCATACCGAAGAAGACCAGGCAGATACTCCTCGTTGGAGAGGCCCGGTCCGCCCTCATCGACGCCGTGGCCCAGGAGGTCACCGTCTACGAGAGTGGCTACACATACAGGCTCGGGGTGGAGCGCAACAACACCATCAGGGACGAGCTCGTCCACTTCGTCAAGAGCATCTCCGACCCGATGACCGAGACCAAGAACAGCGGGGCCATCGGCCTTAGGACCGTCGAGCTGATCGAGGCGGCCAAGAGGTCGATGGCGGAGCACAAGGCCATCAGGGTCTGACCGCCCTGCGCCTTTTCTTATATCCCTGAGGGGATTCACTCGGCCATGGTCTCGAGCCTGATGCTGCTCAGCAACCCGTTCAGGCCCGACCCTCGCGTGCTGCAGGAAGCGCGCGCTCTCGCGCAGGCGGGGGTACGCGTGAGCATCATCGCGTGGGACCGGGACACGGGCGAGGAGTCGCGCAGGGAGGAACACGGCGCAATCATCGTCAGGACTGGCCCCAGGTGCCCGTTCAGGTCCCCGGTCAAGGTCCTGACCAGACTCCCGAGGTTCTGGCTGAGGGCACTGTCCCTGGCAAGGCGCGAGAGGTTCGACCTAGTCCACAGCCACGACATGGACACCCTCCCCGCAGGGATGCTCGTCGCGAGGCTCCACGGGAAGCCACTGCTCTACGACGCCCACGAGCTCTACGCCAAGATGATCGAGAACGAGGCGGGGCCAGCATCCCGGGCCGTGTGGGTCCTGGAGAAGGCGCTCTCGAAGCGGGCGGACGAGCTGGTGACCGTTGGAGAGGTCATGGCCAAGGAGCTGTCCGAGGGACGTGACAGGCCAGCCAGGATCGTCACGACGAGCCCAGACCCGTCGGTGGTCGTGGGGGCGGACCGGGCGGAGGTCAGGAGGAGGTGGGGGATGGAAGGCTTCGTCGTCTCCTACCTCGGTTCCCTCGAGCCCGGGAGGTTCGTCGAGGAGCTCGCCACGGCCTTCCCCAAGGGATCCAAGGTCAGTGTCATCGTCGCGGGGAGCGGCACGCTCGCCCGCGCCGTCCAGGAGGCAGCCAGCTCCGGGAGGAATGTGAGGTTCATAGGTTCCGTGGACGCCGACGAGGCCCTCAGGATCACATGGGCGAGCGACCTCGTCGTCGCGATGATGGACCCGAAGGACCCGATCAACAGGGTCGGGACGCCCGGGAAGGTCATCAACGCCATGGCGTTGGGCAGGCCGGTCGTGGTCACCGCAGGAGTGGACATTGCTGAGAGGGTCAAACGGGCGGGCTGCGGCATCGTCGTCCCGTACGAGAAGGCCGCTTTCGTCGAGGCGGTCGAGACGGCCGCCGCGGACGCCGGGGGCCTCGAAGCTATGGGCCGGAGAGGCCTCGAGCACTACGGGAAGGAGCTCTCGTGGGTCCGTTCGAGGGACGAATTACTGACCGCGTATAGGGCCCTGGCGGGCCCTACCTCCTGAAAGTTATATATACTCAGTAGGCCATTTTATTGTGTGTCCGACATCTGTCGGACCAGTTAGGATGGGATGCAGAGAGCAGCGATTGCCATAGCCCAGGTCCACGTCGCTCTTTCTCGTCCGGATGGGAGTCGGGAACGATGTACCTAAAGGAGATAGAGCTCGAGAACTTCAAGTCCTTCGCGCGCAAGACCCGGATACCCTTGCTGCAGGGTTACACGTCCGTGACGGGGCCGAACGGTGCGGGCAAGTCCAACATCGCCGACGCCATCCTGTTCGTGCTCGGGCCCAAGAGCTCGAGGGTCATCCGCGCGGGCAAGCTCACCGACCTCATATTCAACGGCGGTAAGGACAAGAAGCCGGCCAGCGAGTGCAAGGTCAGCCTCGTCTTCGACAACTCCGACAGGCTCATACCGATCGACTCGGACGCCGTCAAGCTCACCAGGATAGTCCGCACCTCAGACAACGCGGAGGGATACTACTCCTACTTCTACGTCAACGAGAAGAAGTCCTCGCTCGGCGAGTTCGACAACCTCCTGGCCAATGCAAGGATAAGCGCGGACGGGTACAACTTCGTCCAGCAGGGCGACATCACCCGCATCGTCCAGATGAGCAACCTGGAGCGCAGGCGCATACTCGACGACATAGCGGGGATCACCAAGTTCGACGAGGACATCGCGGCAGCGGAGAGGGAGAGGACAGCTGCCGACGAGAACGTGTCCAGGCTCAGCATCATACTCGACGAGCTGAAGAAGCAGATGAGGCAGCTCGAGAACGACCGCGAGGGGGCGCTCAAGTACAAGGAGCTGCACGAGAGGCTCCAGGTCGCAAAGGCCTGCCTCGCCCTGAAGGGCAAGGAGGGGGTCGAGAGGGAGATAGCCTCCATCCAGGAGCAGATCGCCAACTACACCGCCGAGAGGCAGAAGGCCGAGACGAAGCGCGGGGAGCTCGAGAAGGAGCTGACCGCGCTGGGAGAGGAGCTCAGGGCGGTCGAGGCCGAGATAATCGAGCGCGGCGGCGAGGAGGCCAGGCTGCTCAAGGAGAAGATCGACAACCTGAGGGTCGAGATCGCGAGGGCGAAGGACGCCTCGGCCAACGCCGAGGAGATGGTCGCGTCGCTCCAGGAGGTCAGGAAGGCCCAGTCCGAGGACCTCAAGGCGGTCGAGAAGGACCTGAAGGCGCTCCAGGAGAAGCTCGAGCCGGTCAAGAAGGAGCACGCCGAGAAGTCCGCCGCCCTCGAAGAGAGGAGGCAGGAGCTGACCGGCCACCAGGATGTGCTCTCGAAGTCGGACTCAGAGTTCAACTCCCTCCAGAAGGAGGTCCTGGAGCTAGCATTGCAGATCACATCGAGGAAGGAGAAGCACCACGCCCTGACCCTCGAGCAGGACAGGCTCGACGAGAAGGTCCAGAGGCTGAGGGTGGACATCGCCAACCTCGAGGAGACCAGGAAGACCTACGAGTTCGAGCTCAAGGACGCCGAGTGGTCCCTCAAGGAGGTCAAGAACGAATCCAGGATGTCCTCCCAGGACACGAAGAAGGTCAACGAGGAGTACTACGCCCTGAGGGCCAAGGAGAAGAAGCTCCTCTCGCAGTACCAGGACCTCGACAACGCCATCAAGACCCTCACCAGGGAGTACAACCAGCTGAGGGCCGAGGCGGAGGCGGCGGACATGGTCAAGAGAGGGTATGCGTCCGCCACGACCACCATACTCGAGGCGAGGGACAAGGGGACCATCAAGGGGATCCACGGGACCATCGCCGAGCTGGCCGATGTGGACGAGGACTACGAGGTCGCTCTCAACGTCGCAGCCGGCCAGAGGATGCAATCCATAGTCGTCGACAACGACCAGGTGGCGGCGGACTGCATCGAGCACCTCAAGAAGAACAAGGGTGGCCGCGCCACATTCCTCCCTCTCAGCAAGATGATGGACGGCAGGCCGAGGGGGAAGGCCATACTCGTGGCCAACCAGACCGCGGGGTTCGCGATCGACCTGGTCAAGTTCGACGAGAGGTACAGGTCGGCGTTCTGGTTCGTCTTCGGGGACACCATCGTCGTCAAGAACCTCGACGAGGCCAGGAGGCACATGGGCGGGGTCAGGCTCGTCACCCAGAGCGGCGAGCTGACCGAGGCGAGCGGCGCCATGATCGGCGGCACCCTCGAGAAGAACATGATGAAGTTCGGAGCGCCCTCCGAGAGCAGGATCGAGAAGAAGGCGACCGAGCTGAGGGAGGCGGTCGAGCAGGCCGAGAAGGTCCAGACCGAGCTCTCGCAGATGAAGGCCCAGCTGGCCGAGCTCGAGGGGCGCATCAGGGACACCCAGACCAAGGACTCCGGCGAGAGCGTCAGGATGTCCACCCTCGAGGCGAAGAGGAAGGAGTTCGAGCAGAAGCTGCAGTCCATGGACGCGGAGCTCGTCGGCAAGAACAAGGAGCTCGCCGAGAGCCTGGACCTGGTCGAGAAGGTCAAGGCCGACGCGGCCAGGATGGCCGAGGAGCTCGCCAGGACCGAGAAGAAGAAGGAGGGCAAGGACAAGCGCCTCCTGGACGCCACCCCGCACGAGCTCTCCCAGAAGCTCAAGCAGCTCGAGAAGGAGATATTCGACCTGTCGGGAGAGGTCTCCGCGCTCGGGTCGGACATGCAGACCGTCACCAAGCAGATCGAGATCGTCACCGCCAGGAGGAAGGAGGTGGAGGCGGGCATCGCCAACACCGACAGGTCCATGGAGGACCAGCGGACGAAGGGCAAGGAGGGCGCCGACAAGCACGTCAAGCTCGACACCGAGCTGAAGGCCCTCCAGAGCATGGAGCGCTCCATGGGCGACAAGCTCAACACCCTCAGGAACAAGAGGGACTCGCTCTACAAGAAGAAGAGCGACACCGAGGCCGCGATCGACAAGTTCTCCACCAAGGCGCAGACGAGCGCGGACTTCGTCCTCAGCCTGCAGGCGAAGGTCCAGGACGGCGAGAGGCGCCTCAAGGAATCCGAGACCGAGGTCTCCCAGTACGCCTCCGTGAAGCTCCCCGAGCAGGTCCCGCCGGCCGATGAGCTGAAGTCCACCGTCGGCGAGTGCGAGAGGGTCATCTCGGGCCTAGGGGCGGTCAACCTCAAGGCGATAGACGAGTTCGAGGAGCGCAAGGGCAGGTTCGACCAGCTCAAGGGCGAGATATCCCAGCTCGACAAGCAGAAGCAGAACCTGCTCAAGCTCGTCGCCGAGCTCAACGACAAGAAGAAGCTCGGGTTCTCCAAGATATACACTGGCATCAACGAGAACTTCAGGAAGACGTTCTCGGAGCTCTCGGGCGGGGGCGAGGCCGAGCTCCTCCTCGAGAACGACCAGGACCCGCTGTCCGGCGGGCTGATCATCAAGGCCAGGCCGAAGGACAAGCGCGCGGTCAGGCTCGATGCCCTCTCCGGCGGGGAGAAGTCGCTCACCGCCCTGTCGTTCATATTCGCGATACAGGCCCACGAGCCGTCGCCGTTCTACCTCCTCGACGAGGTGGACATGTTCCTCGACGGGGTCAACGCGGAGAACGTGGCCAGGGCGGTCAAGAGGAGCTCGAAGAACGCCCAGTTCATACAGATATCCCTCCGGAAGGTCACCCTGAAGGAGTCGGACCACATCGTCGGCGTCACGATGCCGCGCGAAGGCGTATCCGAGATAGTGATGAGGCCGAACATCGGCGACATCGCGGACGCGCCCCCGGCGGAGGACCAGGGCGCCAACACAGAACAGGAGGCCGGATCGGCATGATGGCACAGGAGATCAACTGCGGCCAGGTCCTGGAACATCTCATGTTCCAGAAGGCCGTGATAGAGGACGACACCAGGGAGAGCCGGCTTGACAGCTATCTGCGCATGGTCGAGGACTTGCAGCACGGTGTGCTCGTCCCGTCCGAGGACCCGTTCGAGAGGAGCGTCGCCCTCGTCTTCGAGCTGGTCGTACAGCAGAGGTTCGACCCGTGGGACATAAACCTCATCGAGTTCGCCAAGATGTACACCAGCAGGGTCAAGAAGGCCACCGAGATCAACCTCATCATCGCGGGGAAGATCGTCTACATGGCCTGGGAGATCCTGAGGCTCCAGTCCGAGCAGGCCCTCCAGAGGGCCGACCGGCCGGAGAAGGTCGACATCCTGTTCGACGGGTGGAACCCTGAGGGGTTCGACCTCTTCGTCGACCCGTTCGAGCTGGGGGCGGGCGAGGCGATGCTCCACGCCGAGGAGATGCCCATCGACGAGAAGATCAGGAGGAAGTCCGACAGGCCAGTCACGCTCATCGACCTGCTCGACGCGTTCGAGGAGGCGAAGAAGGAGAGCGACATAAGGCAGGAGCTCTCCAAGTTCATGCAGAAGTACAAGCGCCCTGACTTCGACGACAAGGCGCACAAGGAGAGCCTCGAGGACGACATCGCCCTCTTCGAGGGCGGGAAGGACGACAGGATAACGGTCTTCGTCGCGGCCCTCTTCCTCGCCAGGATGGGGAAGATCTCTGTCTGGCAGGAGAAGGTCCCCGAGGGAGAGATATTCCTCGAGGTCAGGGTCGCGTGGGACATCGCGCAGATCGAGGACGCGGCGCCAGTCGTGCAGACGAACTCAGCAGCAGAGAACGTGTCGGTGGTCAAGTGAAGAGCGATAGGGTCGTCGAGGCGGAGCTGTTCTCCGCCAACAAGCCTGTGACAGTCACGGAACTCCAGACCGTCCGAGTACAACGACGGCGACGGGGCCATCGAGATCGCCAAGATGGGGCCCAGGTACGCCATGCAGGTCAAGAAGGAGTATACCGACTGCGCGTCCAAGCTCGCGGACCTCAGGGTCCCGAAGGATGTCCTCAAGACCGCGTCCCTGATCGCCTACTATCAGCCGGTCCTCCAGAGCAAGATGTTCGACCTCGTGGGCAACAAGATCTACGAGCACGTGAAGGAGCTCGAGGACCTTGGCCTGGTCAAGAAGAAGCCGAAGAAGAACAGCGTCGAGCTGACCACGACCAAGCGGTTCATCGAGACCTTCGGGATAGACGCGCGCTCCAGGGACGAGGTCAAGGCGTGGATGGAGGGGGAGCTGAGCAAGAAGTCGAGGACCCCTCGGACGCCAGGCGCCTGACCCACCCTGGATGCCACCGGTGAGCCGCGCAAAGGTTTAAAGCGCATAGCCGCATTGACGAGGACGGTGTTTAGATGGTGATGCCTCTCAGCCTACTCGAGAAGTCGATGAACAAGAAGGTCTTGCTCCTGCTCAAGGACAGCAGGCTTCTCGAGGGCACGCTCGCGGGGTTCGACGACTACCTCAACATGGTCCTGGAGGACACCGAGGAGACCAACGGCGACCAGGTCAAGAGGCTCGGGACCGTCATACTCCGCGGCAACAACGTCGTCAGCATAGCCCCGAAGAACTAGGGCCGCTGCGCGTCTTCTAGCCACGACATGCGTTTCGAGGCGGAGCCCTGGGCACGCGAAGGTTTTTAGCCGGCCCTGGCCTTCTACGGACCCATGAAGGCCGTGCTGCTGGTCGGAGGGCTCGGGACCCGTCTGAGGCCCATAACCTACAGGATCCCCAAGCCGCTCCTGCCCGTGATGGGGAAGCCGCTCATCCAGCACGTCATAGACAAGGTCCCCGACGAGGTCGACGAGGTCATCGTCCCCGTGAGCTACAAGAAGGAGATGATCGAGTGATCAACGGCGACAGCGTCTGGTCCCTTGACCTCTCCGATTTCGTCAGGTTCCACAGGTCCAAGGGCGGCGTCGCCACGATCTCCCTGTGGGAGGTCGAGGA
This sequence comes from Thermoplasmata archaeon, assembly GCA_025457845.1. The sequence goes on from JALOTO010000021.1 coordinate 15,443, forward strand.
CCCGAGCCCCTTCGGCATCGCCGATGTCGACGGGGAAGGGAGGATACGCAGGTTCCAGGAGAAGCCGAAGAGGGAGGAGGCTTTCTCACGGCTCATAAACGCGGGCGCGTACGCGCTCGAGCGCGAGGTCCTGGACCTCATAGGTCCAGGGTTCGTCTCCATGGAGAGGGAGATCTTCCCCAGGCTCCTCGACAAGGGGATGTACGGCCTCACATTCGACGGCTACTGGGTGGACTGCGGGACCAGGACAGGCGTCCTGGACGCGTTCTGGGCGCTCATGGGCGACTCCTGCCAGGTCGACAGGAGGACTGT
>JALOTO010000022.1 GCA_025457845.1 Thermoplasmata archaeon
CCTTCTCTATCGCCACGAGCGGGTCGACGCCGTCCTTCAGGGCCTGCGTGGCCAGGTCGGCTATGGTCTCCATCTCGTAGTTCATTACCGCTTCCTTCAACTTCGCGACGGCGTCCGCCATGTTAGCAACTCCGAATGTCCCTCGGGCACACGGCCCGAGGCCTGTCCCCGGACCCGGATGGCGTTCGTTATATTTGACTGGGATGGGTTACAGCCTGGCACATGGGTTCAGGGGGACGTGACCAAGACATTCAAGACGGTGCACGCCATCACCCTCGTCGACGACAGGGGCATCCGCTCCTCGGAAGGGGACCCAGGGATGGACGACGACGGCTTCCACGGCCCCGGTCCTGAGAAGGACTGGAGCGAGGAGTTCTACTTCGACTTCTACGACCGCGAGAGGGACCTCTGCGGGTACATGCGCATAGCCCTGAGGCCGAATCTCCGCGAGAAGGAGTTCCAGTTCTCGCTGCTCATGCCGGACGGGTCGACCATAGGCGGAAGGGAGAGACTCCCCCTTGACAGCCAGAGGATAGAGGCGAAGGGGCTCGCGTTCGCCAAGGTCATGCCCCAGGGCGTCTGGCGCATATCGATGAACGCGAACATGCCCAGGATCGGCGGCAGGCTGGAGAAGCGAAGCCACGTCGAGATGGACCTCACGTTCACCGGGCTCAACGAGACATTCGTGTCCGAGGAGCGCGGCCCTGGAGTCTCTGTCTCTCACGCGCAGCAGTTCGGGACGGTGAAGGGCAGGCTCTCCACGGGGATCGAGGAGTTCGGTATCGACACGCTCGGATCGAGGGACCACTCCTGGGGCGCGTTGGACCTGGGACAGGTCGCATCGAGGATGACTCTGACCTGCCAGTTCTCGAAGGACCATGCGTTCGGCGTGGCCAGGTGCTCATCCAAGGGAGCGGATTCCGATACCGGGTATGTCCACGTCGCGGTCTCGAACCGATCCCTCGACTCCGCGACGATCAGGACCAACGCGGGACCGGACGGCAGCCCGAAGTCCATCGAGATCACTCTCACCGACTCGACCGGAGGGGCGCACAAAGCGCTCGCCATGGTCCTCAAGACCGCCAAGACGGTTGTCGGGGAACAGCAGGCGCACACCGCGCACAAGATGCTCCTCAGGTGCTCGACCGAGGGGAAGGTCGGCTACGGGATGGCCGAGCTATTGGTCGTGTCGCCGTAGGATGTTTATCCACGTAACGCAGTTACGCCAGGGCGTCATCCGAGGAATCGGCCATGGCTAAGGACATCGTCGTGAGGGACATGTCCGAAGAGGACACGTCCTTCGTGGGGACCTGCGCCCACATAGGCGAGTCGCAGGAGATAGACTCCTCTTCCCGGAGAAGGCTCGCGTGGCTCAGATGGGCGGAGGGGAAGGGCGCCAGGGTGAAGGTCGCGCTGGTCGGCGGCGAGCACGCCGGGTTCCTCCATGTCATGCCAGTCGAGGTCTGTCCCTGCGGACCTGCCGGGCTCGGCACGATGTTCATCCCGTGCCTCGACATCGTGAAGCCGTACAGGGGTATGGGCGTCGGCCGCGCGCTTGTCCAGTCTGCCGTGAGGGAGGCGGTCCGGCAGGAGGCCGAGGCCATCGCCACCGTCGCCTACACCCGCGACAGCTGGTTCATGCCGTCCGGCTTCTTCAGGGCATGCGGGTTCACGATCTGCGAGCACCGCGGTTCGACGGCGCTCATGTGGATGCCGCTCGTGGCTGACGCGGTCCCGCCCAAGGTGGTGGAGACATATCACGAGCACAGGGGCCGACCGGGGAAGGTCGTCATCCAGCTTTACTGGAACAGGTTCTGCCAGACCAGCGATATCGAGGCACAGAGGGTCAGAGAGGTCGCCGCGGAGTTCGGGGGCGACGTCGTGCTCGAGGAACACTGCTCCGAGGACATGGCGACGCACTGCGGGCTAACGGTCTACAGGGCCATCTTCGTGAACGGGAGGGAGGTCGGCTGGGGCCACGAGGCCCCGAAGGACGGCCTCAGGAAGGCCGTCTCGGAGGCCGTCGAAGAGGCGAGGGCATGGCGCGGGGGGAGGGGATGAGCGACTCGGCCGTGGCAGTCATGGATTCCGCCCCTCTCAAGGAGATGCCCGCCGAGGCCAGGAGGATCGTCGACAGGGCGCGGGAGAACGATGTGCAGCTCAGGCTCATGGGAGGGATCGCGGTCAGGTTCCACTGCGCGGAGCTGTCGTTCTGCGATAGGCCTTACTCGGACATCGACCTCATGGGGCTCAGCTCGCAGTCTCCGGGCATCATTGCGCTCTTCAAGGGGCTGGGCTACGTCCCTGACATGGCCTTCAACGCGCTGCACGGGGCACAGCGGCTGAAGTTCGAGGACCATCACAACAACAGGCATGCGGAGGTCTTCCTCGACATGTTCAGGATGGACCAGACCCTGGACTTCAGGGGAAGGCTCGACTTGGACCCGTACACGATTTCGCTCACCGACCTCCTCCTGACCAAGCTGCAGGTGGTGAAGCTGGACCTCAAGGATTTCCACGACATGTTCTCCCTGTTCAGAGGCCACAAGGTGGGCATAGACGACAGGGAGGGCGTCTTCAACGCGAGGTACATCGCCCACCTCTGCGCCCAGGACTGGGGACTCTACCACACGGTGCTCAGGAACCTCGAGCGGATCCCAGACTACTACGGCGAATTCAACTTGGACGCCGAGGAGCGACAGTCGATGGACCGAAGGATCTGGGTCCTGAAGCTCATGATCATCGAGGAACCCAAGGGACCATTCTGGAAGGCAAGGGCGGGACTGGGCGAGCGGGTCCCGTACCACGAGGAGGTCGACCACGTCACCGGGGAGGAGTGATCGCAGCGATGGCGCCCTGTGGAAGAGAGAATGAAAAGGGGTAAGGGGTTTGGAAGGTAGCTGTGGGTGGTTTGTTGGATGGTTGGCTATCCTCACTTCTTCTGATAGTACTTCGACCACGCGCCGGGCTGTGAGCTGAGGTTCTTCTCGTAGCTGTTCTTCGCTCCGACGCATGGCTTCTTCCCGCCGAGGGACGCGGCCGCCACCGCAACCACGACGATCACTATGATCGCCGCGGCCAGCAGGAGCATCATCCCCGGGAGCTGGGAGGTCTCCTCGCCGACGTTGACCAGAGCCTCGCTGGAGAATGTCGGGTCGTGCACTATCAGGTCGCCGCCAGGGAACACGAGCCCGGTCAGCGCGACGAACCCGACGAAGAGCCTGCCGTCCTCGCCGACCGCCCATATCCTCTGGGCGGACATGACCTGCGCCCTGACCTGCTCTGGCTCTCCGTCGACCGTCACATCGTCGACCCAGGTCAGGTTGCCGACATAGGTCCAGCCCGCGCTGAACGTCAGCTTGGTCTGTATGAGCTGCTTAGGCTTCTCGAGGTCGCCCGTGGTCTCGTTGACCGTCAGGTTGCCCTCGACCGAGGCGCAGTTCATCACTGTGACCTGGTTCATGTACTGGAGCATCCTCGCCTCCATCCAGGAGAGCGGGAAGAAGTTCCCCGCGAGGGTGCCCATCTCCATGAGGAGCATCGGGTCGGTGTTGTCCGGGTCGTAGTCCCAGCCCTCGATGGCCTGGTCCCACTTCACATCGTACTTGGCCACCTCGCCGTTCACCTGCAGGTTGGCCAGCTTCTGGGCGTCGTAGAACCACATCTTGCCCATCGGGCCCGTGGTCACGGTGATCCTGTACTGCGGCATCTCGGCGTCGACCTGCATCGCGGAAGCCTCCAGGTGGAAGGTCAGAGTCAGGTTGTTGAGCATGCCGTCGCCGACCGGCTCGGAGGAGCCGTCCTCGAGGAGGTCGTAGCTGAGGTTCTTCGCCGTCAGTCCGAACTCCCAGGTCTTGACCTCGCCGTCGTCGGTCGTCTCTACCGGCGAATCGGCCCAGGACGTGCTGAGGTCGACCTTCTTGAACAGCGGCTCGGTCGCGACATAGTCCGTGAACCTGCCAGTGTCGTTGTCGTAGGCCCTCGCGTAGTCCAGTCCGCCATCGTCGTCGACGTCGTCGAACTCGAGTATGCTGTCGAGCTTGACCGCGTACATCGTGTAGATCTTGACCGAGTGGTTGCCCTCAATGAGCTCGCCCTCGCGGTCGTAGAGCTGCGCGTAGCCGAGGTATCTTGCCTTGACAGTGACGAAGTAAACGTTGTTCTCCGTCTGGTCATCGCCCCACACTATTCCGAAGAGCGCGTCCGGACCGAACTTGACGAAGAAGTAGCTGCCCCCGCCGAGCATGTCCGTCGTGCCCTCGGAGGTGGTGATCTCGTCCGTCAGCACGGTGGAGGCCGCCGAGGCCTGCGCTGGAATCGCGAAGATCCCGAGCAGCATGGTCAGCACGGCCGCCATCGCGAGAGAGACTTTCCTTGCGTTTGCGAACATCCTTCTTTTCCCTCCGTTCTTCTGGGCTTTCTCTGACCTCGATACCCCCGATGAGGGTATATGAACCCTGACCGCCGTTTTGCAGTCGTTTTGCGGCCTGCTGGGCGGCCGTGCCCGTGCCGATTCCCTGTCCGAAAGAGGTATTAAGGAATCGACTCCTTCGAGGGGCAGATGGCACGCATAGTCGTGTCCCAGAACGAGCGCCTGCTGCTGCACCTGCTGGAGAACGACCGCCACAGGGACGAGGCAGAGGTCCCTCTGGCGGTCAGCCAGGAAGGGATAGCGACGAGGCTCGGGACCCAGGTCCACAACGCCTCGCGGGCGCTGTCCTCCCTGCAGGGGGACGGGCTCGTCTCGGACAGGTTGGCCCACGTCAGAGGGGCCCCGAAGCGACGCAGGGCGTATTTCCTGACCGAGAAGGGCAGACGGGCGGCGGAGTCGGTCCGGTCGGACCTTGGGAGGCGCAGGATCGTCCTCGAGGCCGACGGGCGCGCGCAGGAACTGTCGCTCGAAGACGCCCTCAGGAAGGCCATCACCTCGGCCGGGAACCCCGTCGGGTTCCTGGACCTCGTCGAGGCGGCCCGCGAGGACGACATTGTAAGAGTGGAATCCTTCAAGAAGGCGCCTCCGACCGTGGAACGCGCAGTCGAGTTCGCCCAGAGGGCGCACGGGAAGCCGAAGCTCGAAGCGTTCTTCGGCAGGGCCGCCGAGAGGCGGGACATCTCGGGAGCGATGACAGAGCGGGACACCGCTGCCGTACTCCTCTGGGGGATACCTGGCATCGGCAAGAGCTACCTCGCGTCGAAGGTCTTCGACGAGAGCGTCGGCAAGAGGCCCGTGTTCTGGTACACCCTCAGGGAGTGGGACACCGAGTCCTCGTTCCTCACCGCGCTCAGCGGTTTCCTCGCGATGCTCGGCAGAGGTGCGACCCAGGACGCGGTCGGGAGAGGGCACGGGGCCGCGGACCTCTTCGCCCCGTTCGTCACGGATCTATCTGATTCAGGGACGGTCGTGTTCATAGACGACGCCCACAAGGCGGCCCCACCGGTCGCTCTGCTGCTGTCGATCCTGGTCGATGCGGCAAGGGCGTCGGGCTCGGCCAAGGTCGTCCTAGTCTCGAGGGCGGTCCCTGGCTTCTTCTCCAACGCCGGAGGGGGCAACCTCACCATCGAGCTCTCGGGCCTCGACCACGATTCCGCGAGACAGATGGCCGAGAGCGTCCATGCGGCCGACGCGGCGGCCGCCGTGGAACAGAGCCATGGCCACCCGCTCCTGATCAGGCTGATGTCGAAGGTCGGTGCCGGGAAGGCGAAGGGGGACGCGATATCCTTCATCGAGCGCGAGGTTTATTCCGCTGCATCACCCGACGAGCGGGGCGTCCTCGAGCTCCTATCCATATTCCGTCACCCCGTCAAGCTCGAGGCCATCCCTGGCATAGACTACGCCGTCGTCGCGGGGCTCAGGCAGAAGGCGCTCGTGACGGAGCAGGAGAACGGCATATACACCCACGACCTGCTGCGGGAGTTCTTCTCCAACCGAATGACCAAGGAGGCGAAGGTCGCTCAGCACGCGAAGGCCGCCTCCTACTGCGAGGGGAACTCAGGGGTCGAGTGGGCCCTTGAGACTCTGTACCACTTCATCGAGGCGGGGGACTGGGCGAGCGCCAAGCGCATAGCGTCCTCGCACGCGACTGACCTGGCGGACGACTTCCCTGGAGAGACCCTCGCGCTGGTCAGCCGGATACCTCCGGGATCTCTTCCAGGTAGGGACCGGGCGGACCTCCTGTTCATCAGGGGTCAGCTGGAGGAGGGGCTCGGCCTGCATGCGGAGGCCGTCAAGGACTACGAGGAGAGCGCATCGCTGCTCGCCTCGCAAGGCGATTCGACCGTACGCGCCGAGGTGTTGGAGGCCCTCGCGAAGCTGCAGTCCGTCGTCGAGCAGTGGACCGAGTCCTTCGCCGCCCACGAGAAGGCACTCAAGCTCTATCAGCAGGCCGGAGACAAGGACGGCCAGTCCAGGGAATGGATGAACATCGGAGGCGCCCACAGGAGGCGCGGCGACCACGTCAAGGCCCGTGAGGCGTATTCGACCGCGCTGTCGCTCGCGGCGATGGAGGAGAACAGGTCCTCCCAGGCCGCGTGCCTCAACAACATAGGCCTCCTCGACTGGGACGAGGGGAGGTTGAGGGACGCCGAGCTGCACCTCAAGGAGAGCGTGAAGCTCGCCCACGCGGTCAAGGACCACGCCGGCGAGGCGAAGGGCCTTGAGAACCTGGCGGAGCTCTACAGGGCCCAGTTCAAGCTCACGGAGATGACGACGCTCCTGTGGGAGTCGTCCGAGGCCTTCAGGCGCGCGGGGGAGGTCGATGAGTTCAAGCGGCTGCAGGCAGCCTGCGCGGAGGCGCTGGGCGCCCAGGGCCGCACGGCCGACGGGATCGACCTCTGCAGGAAGGCCCTCGACCGGCCCGAGCTCCGGCCCAGGAAGGGGCTCTTCCAGAAGGGGCCGAGGTTCGACAGCGGGGATGTGGCGCTCGTCCTTGCGCTCGTGGACCTGCTACGCAGGTCTGGCGACTACAAGGAGGCGACGAGGCAGGCCGCGCGGCTGTCGGGCATGGCGGACCTCAAGGGCGACGCGACCCTCAAGGCCAGGGCATGGATGGAGCTCGCGATGGTCCAAGAGGACTCGGACGACTTCGACTCCGCACTCTCGAGCCTCGAGGAGGCCAGGGAGGTCCTCAGGGGCCTCGGCGACCATGGCGGACTGGCCGCGGTCCACATCAGGCGCGGGACCATCCTCGAGAAGCGCGGGGACGAGGCCGGTGCCGTGAAGGAGTACGAGGAGGCGGCGAGGCACGCTGAGATCGCCGACGACCAGACCGCCCTCAGGATTGCCGAGGAGAACATCGAGGGGCTCAAGGGCTGACCGAGGGGGATCGCCGTCGCTCGGGCAAGAAAAAGAAAGAAAGTTGGCCGGGTTTCCCCGGACACAACAAGGGGTTATCGTGTTTCCTGCACTTCGGTTCATCCGACAGTCTGGCTCAGAACTGGCCAGTGAACGGCACTGCTAGCTCGTCACCGAACGGCGTCTCTGAGTAGACACCATCGATGTCAGGGGTGGCGTAGACCATCACTTCGATGAACAGCTGCATCGAGGCGACGGTGCTGTCCAGCTGGACCGGCGAGTTCGCGTCGACCGCTATGCCGGAGTATGCCACTGGCAGGCCGGCATCGTCGTAGATGTACCCGACAGTCATGGTGACCGCTCCGCGCGCGACATCGGTCGGCACGGGGATCGGAGTCCCGTCGGCCGCATAGGTCGTCGCGGTGACCGTCAGGACCGGCCCGATCGGGTATCTCGCGACGGATGGGTCGAATGCCAGTGCGAGGTCACCGATCGCATCGCCCGCAAGGACGACCGAGTCGGTGTCGACGATCTGGACGTTCATCACATAGACGAACTTGAAGCAGTCCATGTGCTGTCCGCCACCGGTCTCGATGTCGTAGGCCCTCGTCATGAGGGTCATGACCCTGCTCACGGCGGTAGACCCGCCCTCGTTGTTGATAGTGCTTTGCTCGTGATCCACGAGGTCCTCGGCCGTCATGTAGGGCGGTCCGGCCTTTGCGGACGTCACTACAGAGAACGCGGCCGCTCCGAAGAACGCCGCCACGGTGACTATCGCGAAGGCGGCCAGAGCCACCTTCTTCGTCACCTTGCGCCTGTTCCCCTCCACGATGCGCTTCCCTAGCTCGCTTTCAAACTTCTTTTCCATGCTTCCACACCTCTCTTCCGGACGCGACGACATCGCATTCGTCGGGCCGTCGTACCCGGTCCGATGCGCGCAACTGCGGAGGCGACGCATATCCCGGGGGGAGGCCCCGGTGTCCCCTATGTCGCCTCTTACACGCGTCTAGACGGCGAGCGGTGCGGAGTGTCTTTGACCGTTGTGGTGCAAGTATCAACCAGTGGAACAGATTTCGAATCGTCTAGAGGTGCCAAAGGCTATATAGCGATGAATCGAGGGTCGAAACGTGTTCATCGGATGGACGGAATGCGTCGCAACTTGCCCGTTTCATCGCCTTTTCTTCGTCGCGACCTCGTTGAGCGCCTTCAGGAACGCCAGTGCCTCCTCTGGCGTGTTGTAGTGGACGAAGGTCGCCCGCACCATGGTCTTCGCGTCGAATAGGGCGGGCACCCTCGAGAAGTAGTCCTCGGCGCCCACCGCGATCGCGTACTTGTCCCACAGGAGCTTCGCGAGGACCCTGTCGTCCCAGCCCTTCAGCTTGAACGAGAAGGTGGGGTCGCGGACTTTCACCCTCTCAGGGTCCCTGGAGCCGTATATCGTTATTCCTGGAATCTCGTTCAGCCCGGGAACCCTCCCCTTGCCCTCGAGGACCAGCTCGGATATCCCGCGCTCGTACTCCTCGACCGACTCCAGGCCCTTCCTGATCCGCTTCGCCCTCTCCTGGCCCGCCTTGGGATAGACCTTGGCCGCGGGGTTGCCCAGCCACGCGAGGTAGTCGACTGCGCCGGTTATCGCGGCGAACATCGCCTGGTCCCTCGTGCCCCACTCCCACTTCTCGGGGCCGTGCGCGGGCGATGCGTACACCTTGTACGGGCAGAGGTCCTCGATGAGGTCGGGGCGCATGAACATGTAGCTGCCGTGGCGCGCGAAGAGCTTGTATCCCGAGAAGACGAGGGCGTCGCATCCGATCGCCTTGACGTCCAGGGGGCCGTGGGCCACGTGGTGGACGGCGTCGACGATGAAGTAGGCGCCGACCTCCTTCGCCAGCTTCCCCACCCGCTTCAGGTCGGTCTTCGAGCCGAGGAGGTTCGACGCGGCCGTCGCGGTGACGACAGCCGTGGACTCGTCGATCCTCCCCGCGAGGTCGTCGTAGTCCAGCTCCCCTGTCTCCCTGTCGAACTCGGCGAACCTGAGCTCCTCGATCAGGCCGTTGCTCCCGAGCTCGACCCATGGGCTCACGTTGGTGTAGTGCTCGTAGCCGGTAGTGACGACGTTCTCCTTGCCCGACAGCTCCTTTCCTATCGCGTAGCTGAGGCTGAAGAGCAGCGAGGTCGCCGACTCGCCGGAGACGATCGTGTCCGCCTTCCCCGCGCCGAGGAGGTCCGCCACTGCCTGCCTCCCCTCTGCTATCGTCTGCTCGGCACCCTTAGACTCGGTGAAATCGTTCCCGACGTTGGCGCTCCAGTCGACGCGGGCCAGCACCTCGCGGTCGAGGCTACGCTCGTTCACGAGCGTGCCCGCGCCGTTGTCCAGGAAGGATCTCCTCCGCCCGGTCGGGTCTGCCTCCACTGTCGGGAACTCGGAACGTACCTTCTTCAGGAGCCTCGCGTCGAACGCCATGCTCCCGTATATGCGGGAGGCCATTGATAAGAATTGAGATTCGGGGCACGCCGGACAGAGACAGAAAAGGAAGTGATTTGGAGAAAGGGTTTCAGTGGGCAGGCGAGCCCCGTACTAGCCACAAAGGTTTGGGGGAGACTCTGTGTGCAAGATCCGGAATGGGCGCACGAGTCGCAGGTGGCGTCCTCGACGGTCGTGTCGTCCTCGGTGACTTCGTCAGCGACATCGTCTGCGCACGGGCAGTCGCAATTGTCGCCAGTTCCGTCCTTCAGCTGGTCCTGTATCTGGTCACAGTCGCCGTTCATGTTGCCGAGCGCCGCTACTGTAGCGACGCCGCCGATCAACATCGCGGCACCGAGTGCCAGCGCGATATACGCGTTTGCGATCATGTTTTTCACCGCTCTCTTCTCGAGACAGGTTCGCCCGTCTCTGATTCGCGGAGTGGAGGGGACTTGATAAGTGCGTTGTGGTACGAGAATCAACGAGTAGCACAAGGTTCAATGTATATAGCCAGATGTTCGAAAAACAGGGTCGATCATTTGCAGAAAATGATAACGGTGAAAGGGTTTGGTGCGTTCGGTCGGCGGGATTCGCCTATCTCCCATGCCGGTTCATGAGGGTGCCGAGCTGGCCGTTGCCGTTCCCGCCACCGTTCATGTTGCCGTCGCCGCCATCGCCGCCGCCGTCGTGGTCGCCGTTGCCGCCGCCGCCAGTCGAGCCGCTGTCGGACTTCTCGATCAGGTCACCGAGCTGGACCCAGGCAGTGTTCGTCTCCGCGATGACGCCTCCGTTGTCAACGGGGATGGGCGTGAACCCGATCGGGTCCACCTCGACATCCTCACTGAGGATCACGACCTCCTCTTCCTCGACAACCGGGTACGCGGTTTGGAGTGCGTAGTTGACGGTCCACACGCTTGGGATGGTCACATCGACCTTGTATATTCCGGGTATGATTCCGGTGGTGTCCCACAGGAACCCGTATATCAGGTGGCCGGCCTTGTTGATCTCCCTGGTGACCTCATCGGCATCCTGGACTCCGTCAGTGAAGTCCGACTCGAACGAGTAGGTATATTCAGAATCGTCGATGTTGTAGATGGTCACCTTGATCTGAGAGACGGATACCATGAACGTGTCGAAGAGCACGTACGGGTCAGCCATGATGTCGGCCTGCGTGTACAGGTTCGGAATCCAGGTCCCGGTCAACTCGTCATACACCAGAGGTTCCTTTCTGCTCTGGGCGAGGTCGACCGGTAGCAGGTCGGGCGTGATCAGGTCCGCAGTGCTCCCGTCCCAGAATTTGTCCAGGTTGACAATCGCCGTCTCAATCCTCACCAAGTTGCCGACGCGCCACTGTGGCCCGAAGGCCATATTGTCCGCGAAGTAGACCGCCACCTGCTTCGTGGTCAGGCCATCTTCGGGTACCATGATTGGCACTGGCACAGCCGGCTCCTCCTCGGCCGCGGCGAGAGAGGCGAATGATACCGCCATCATAACCGTGGCTATCGCTGTCACAAACATCTTGTTCGTTCTCATCTTTCAAGTCTCCCCCTTGTTGTTAGAACCCCGCAAAGAGTTCAGAATCTCCGGATGGCGAAACAGGGTAATAATAATGCGTACTGACCAGAGGTCGTGAACGCCGTTAACTCATCATCGTTACGCCGCGCCGCGCATATCGGAGAAATGACGGGAAGATGTTTGTAAAGTGTTCCGGGCGTACGGCCCGTTGGCGGGACACGATTGCTCTACCGCCTGCCGTTTCCGCCTCCGTTGCCGCCTCCGCCGCCGCTCGATCCGCCCTTGGCGATGAGCTGGCCGATGTAGATATAACCCGCATTGGCGAGCTGGTTCACACCGCCGGTCCCCGATGTGCCGGCGTCCGCAGGCAGCTCCTCGTACCCGAGGACGGTGCCGTCCTCAGCCACAAGGCTCCTGATCGAGAGCTCCACGTCGTACGCGTCAGGGATGTCGACGCTTACCTTGTACGTCCCTGCTGGGGCGTTCGTGGTATCCCACAGGAACCCGTAGATCAGGTGGCCGACCTTGTTGATCTCCCTGCCGACCGTGTCGGCATCGCTCACGCCGTCGGTGAAGTCGGAGTAGAACGACTCGACGTATCCAGCCCCGGATATGTCGACCGCGATCTCAGGCACCGACACCATCCAGGTGGTCAGTATGAGGGTCGGGTCGGCCATCAGGTCGGCCTGGGTATATCCCAGGTTCACGTTCAGCGGGACATCCGCGGCCGTGGTCAGCCCGTCGCCATTCGTGTCGTAGGCTTCGAGCACCATGATCTCGATCCTCACCAGGTTGCCTATTCGCCACTGCGGCGTGAACGCCATGTTGTCGGCGAACGCGATGGCGTAGTCGATGGTCGGATCCGCCGGCGTGGTCGGTATGGGCACTGCCGGTTCCTCTGCTGCGCTCACGAACATTGCCGATGGCACTATTGCCATCAGCAAAGTCAACGCTATGGCTGATGCTTTCCTTCCTCTCACTTCGTGGGTCCCCCCTATCTTGTCCTTTGCAGCCCGCTCGGGCTCTAGGACATTCAGGTTGTAACGCAGTTATATCATTTACCGCGCACATCAGTTCATAACAATGTGATAGTGCGGAGTCAGTGCGACACCGCCCGGCCGACCATAAGGACCTCCAAACGCCTTACATCCGGAAGGCGTCGGAAGGCGCTGCACGAATGTGTCGGGGACCCCCGGCCGGTCTTGCCGAAGGGCACACCCATCTTCGACGGCTGTACCAAATCCATTAATAAACTCAACATGAATGATGCCTTCGATATGCGGGGAGATAGGGTCCTGTCCGCGGTTGTGTTCCTTTCGCTCGTCCTAGCGGCGATGCTGGCCCTGCCAGGGAGTGCGGAGGCCGCCACTGCCGACGAGGGGATCACCTACACGGTCGACCCGGGAGTCGTAACGGTGACGACCCCGAATGTGACGGTCCAGATCTCCACCACAATCCCCGCCGTCATAGTCTGGAACTCGACCAACACCAGCGAGCCTGGCAACGGCTTCCTGTTCTCGACCATCCTCGGATACAACACGACACTTCCCGATGGGCTCGTCCTCGACCAGGTGCCATACCACGCCACCTTCGACACCACGGTGTGGACACCGGTGGGACCGAGCCTGACGAACGATCCTGAGCTGGGCGACGTGCTGACCATGGAGATGGTCACCACGGTCAACATGAACAAGCGCCTGGCGTTCTCGGGAGGCAACCCAGAACCCGGGACTCCGGGCATCGAGGTCATTGAGGACTGGGCCACGGTCACTGCCAAGTTCATTGTGACGGAGGAATCCTACTCCGCCGCTTTCGACGCTGACGACTCGCCAGAGTACCCAGTTAACGGCTCGACCGAGGTCAAGTTCGACATCTCGATCGACATCCATGTGCCGATAGACGCGGACAGCCTGGCACTGGACATGAGCCTGATGAAGATGGACTCGTCGGTCTTCGGGCCGTCTCTCGAGGCCGAATCGTACCTCTTCCGCGGATATCAGGACACGACGGTGACGGTGAGCGATCCGGCTGTCAACGAGACCGACGGCGAGGAGCTCGTCATGCACACCTTCGACCCGAGGGACGGCTGCAAGCAGCTCTTCGAGTTCGTCGACATCAACGAGACTGGCTTCTTCGGATGGGCCGACCAGGCACTAATGGACTGGTCCAACGCGGATCCGGACCTCGTGGACGTCACGACCTACTACAGGACCGACGGCGAGGCGCTGAAGGTCTATGTCGCGACCCCTCTGCAGAACGAGACCGAGCTGATCACGCACGACCCTAGCGTCGGGGCGTACATCTCCTCGAGCGGGGGCGGCTACGTGCCTCTGCCTGGCGGCGGATCGATAGTCGGCTCGTCGGTCGCCTCGATCGCCATCGGCATGCTCATAGGCGTCGCTGTCGCGGGCGCGACCGGCGCATACATGGCGGTCAGGAACCTCTCCAAGGAGGACCCCGCCGACCTGGTCAGGCTCGAGAAGAACAGGTACTACCGCAAGAAGTGACTAGGGCCCGCCTGACTTGTCGCCGTCGTCGGGTTCCTGCACGGTCTTCGAGTGCCCGAAACCACTCTCCACGTACCTCGCCACGAACTCGTCCACCAGCTTGTCGAGGAACGTCCTCCGGTAGACGATCAGCAGGTCCGCGACCTTGTCCGGGTCTATCACAGTCAGGCGGGACTCGCGCCCGACCTTCTCGAGCTTGACCACGCCCTTCGAGACGAGCTTCTTGATGTGGTACGACAGGGTGCCGCCGGAGATGGTGAAATTCTTGAGGACGTCCCCGTGGGTGGAGCCAGGGTTCGAGAGCAGGAACAGTATGACGCCCCTGGGGATCTCCTGCCTCAGGGAGGACAGTATCCGCTGCTTGTCCTGGCCCATCTGCACCCCCGGGTAGTATCTGGAGAAGCTCTCCCGCTTGTCGAGGGAGATGATCGACCGGTCCACCAGGTAGTTCAGGTGGTACTCGAGCACGCCTATGGGGAGGGAGGTCCTGCGCTGGATCTCCCTGAAGTGCAGGCCAGGGCTTCCCCTGATGCACTCGAATATCCTCTTGCGGTTCTCGAGCTCAAGGGGATCCTGCAATTCGCCTCCCTCCGACAAGGCCGACGAGGATCGCGGCCACGAGCACGGCGCCGTCGACGACGACCACTAAGGTCGGGTCGACCCCGTCGAGCAGGTCGGTCGTGTTGGCCAGCCCGAGGATCGACACGGTCAGGGTGATGTGCGCCGCCAGTGCGACCGACATCGTGAGGAGGGGACGGACACCGCTCCTGCGGTAGGACATCACGGACAGCACGAGCAAGAAGGCTGAGACCCCCAAGAAAAGCCCCAAGACGGTGTCCGAAACGGCGACCATATCGAAGTCTTGAATCTGTATGTGTTGGCGGCCTATAATACGTGCGCTGGCCACGCTTCCAGAGTAGCCCTTCCAGATGGGGTCAGAGTATGTGTTTGAGCCTCAGGGCGGCCCAGAGGGCGGCTACGCCGACCGCGGAGGCGCCTATCACGAGGAAGAAGGCCCTCGAATCCTCCGCGAAGGGCAGAGGGACGTTCATCCCGTACAGGCTCGCTAGCAGGGTCGGGAGTATGAGGATGAGGCTGATGGTGGTCAGGGTCTTCATGACGGTGGACAGGTTGTTCGAGATCTGCGATTCGTACGCGTTCAGGACGTTGGACATGATCTCCCTGTAGATGGTGGTCATCTCGTACAGCTGCGCGACGTCGTTCTCGAGGTCCTCGGCCGCGTCGAGCTTGTCCTTCGCCATCCTAAGCTGCTTGGACCTCGGCAGCATGGATATCGCATTGAGATTGGAGAGCAGCGCGGTGTTGAGGAGGATGAGCGAGTTGCTGAGCGCGAAGGCGGCGTGAGCCACGTTGGCGCTCTTCGCCTCGAGGACCGTCTCCTGGATGGAGCTGATCCGCCTCTCCATCGGCCTGACCCTGCGCTCTATGTCCCTGGTGACCTTCCTGACTATCGCGAAGAAGAGGTCCTCCTTGGTGTCTATGCGCGGCCTCCTCCTCATGTCGGAGACTATCTCCTGCGCAGTGAACGTCGCTCCAAGCCTGACGGTGATTATGTTCTTCGGGGTGACGAAGATGCCTATCGGGACCGTCTGGATCTTGTCCCCCTCGGCCTCCTCGGCCGCCAGGTTCCGGAGGACCAGGAAATCGTATCCCTCCTCGACCTCGACCCTGGCCCGTTCGTTGGGGTCGAGACAGTCGGCGACGTCCTGGAGGGCGATCCCGTATGCCCGGTGGAGGACGTCGACCTCCTCAGGGGACGGCGCGACGAGGTCCACCCATAGCGCGGACCTGACCATGTCTGGGCTGACCTCTTCGAGGATTCCCTCCTCCGTGCAGTAGAGCCTCATCATGGTCCATCACCGGTCCACGGTCCCGATGGCCGGAGGCAGGATATATGCCTTCGCGGGGGCGGCGATGGACCGAGCGGGACAAGCGTGGCCTCAGACCAGCGGTTGGCCCCATCGGTCGACGAAGAAGTTCTCGCCCACGGGTTTCCGCTCCGGCCTGGCCGCCTCCCATCCCTTCTGCTTCTCCGAGAGGAGGGAGTCGTCCGTACCGGGGTACCCGCAGATGACGAGGGTGACTATGACGAACTCGTCGGGTATCCCAAGGGCCGCGCGGACCTTGGCGGGCTCGTAGCCGGCGATGGGATGCGCGACTATCCCCAGCTCCGTGGCCCTGAGCAGCATCTGCCCGACCGCGAGGCCGCAGTCGAAGCCGTAGTAGTCGCGGCGATCGCTGAGCTGACAGTCGTCCGGCCCTCTGGCCGCGATGACGACGATCGTGTCCGCCCTGGTGGCCCAGACGTTGCCCTTGGCCAACGCCTCCTTGACACCTGCGAGTGCCGGGCCTCCGCGGCAGAATATAATCCGCCATGGCTGGTTGTTGAAGCATGAAGCGGACAGCCTGGCGGCCTCGACCATTGACATGATCTCCGCGTCCTCGATATGCTTCTGGGAGAGGACCCTCTTCGCCCTGCGCGCCCTGACCGCATCAACGACATCCAAACCCGACTCACCCCGGGCGAGAATCGCGGTCATGCACCTTTAGGATTGGCCCGCATGGGCGGCTTCATGCGCGGTAGAGCTTCCACTTCACCTCGTAGCCCATCCCGGCCTTCAGGGCGTTGACGGCGTCCAGCATGCGGTCGGTGGATTCCTTCGTCCCGCAGAACGCCACGTCGACCCCTTTGCTGAGGGCGCTCATGGTCGCCTCCACCGGCGCGTGTATCGTGAAGAGCTCGCCGCTCGTCTTCATGAGCAGCGAGGAGCCGACCGGGTCCCCCGCGACCAGCAGCCCGGGGGAGAACGATTCCAGCCTCTCGGATATCTTCGGGACATCCACGCCCTTCGAGCCGCCGTCGAACTCCGATGGTGCCTCGACCAGCAGAAGCTCGCCGAGGTCCATGTCCACTATCCCTTCGAGGTCCCCGATGAGGACGTCGTCCCCCTCGGAGGCCACCTCCTTCGCCACGCCCATGGAGGACTCCTTCCTCCCTGGATAGGCCATGAGCATGCCGTCCTCCATCACGAGGCCCACCGGTTGGCCCTGTTCTACTGCAGCGCCGGCTATGGCGACACAAGTGTCGATGACGCTGATCATCCTGAGGGCGTCGTCGACCTCCTGCTTCAGGGTGGTGAAGTGCTCCTGCAGGAGCTGCATCCCCTTCCTGGTCGGACGCATCATCCCCTTCTGCTCCCGGACCAGGCCCTCCTTCCTCATCGCGCCGATGTATTGGCTGACTGCCTGGACGGTGACGTCGAGCTTGTCCGCGATGTCCTTGAGCCTCGCCGACGGCGAGTCGATGACCTCTATGAGAATCAGCAGCTCCGTGTTCCTCTTAAGGTCCCTGAGCGGCCTGCCTGTCATCCCTTTCGCCTCGTCTCCCCAGCGCCGCGAGGAGCGCCTCGACGCCGTCCACCTCAATGGCGCCCGAGGTAATCAAACCCTTGACTGCCGAGTCGGCCTTCCCCGACGCGAAGTCGATCGTCCGGCCGGCCTCCGCCCTGAGCACGACTACCTTCTTGCCGGAGGCGAGGGCGTCCTTCGCCGCCTCGAGGTTCCTGAGGTTGCCCGGGCCGACGGGGAACGGGGCCACGACCACGGCCACGCTCTCGGATATGAGCCTTATGTTCTCCTGGTGCGCGGCCTCCGTTATCGGCGAGAACGGGGCGTCCATCGCCACGGGCACCCTGAGCTCCTGAGCGCTCTCCGTGTCGGAGTCGAGGACGTTGAGCACGCCCGCGGACACGCTGTACCCGGCGTCGGAGAGCGACTTCATGACGGGAGCACCCGTGCCTCCTCCGCATACCACATGGACCCTCGTACCGTGCCTGTGCGGCCTGGTTGCCGTCGACCGCGGCATGACGTAGACCGAGTTGGTCATCGGGTCCCTCCGTATCGCCACGTCCACCCCGTAGACGGACTGGAGCATGTCCGCCGTGAGCACGTCCACAGGCGGTCCGGCCGCCTCCACCGAACCCTGGCTGAGCAGGACGATCCTGTCGCAGTACCTCGCCGCGAGGTTGACGTCGTGCAGGACCGCGATGACTGTGATGCCCTGCTCCTTCCCGATCCTCCTCACGAGGTCCATGACCTCGATCTGCCCGCTGATGTCGAGGTATATGGTAGGCTCGTCGAGGAGGAGGGCCTGCGGCTCCTGGGCTATCGCCCTCGCGATTATGACCCTCTGCCTCTCCCCTCCGCTGAGCGCCCCGAAGGAGCGCTTCTCGAACTGGAGGGTGTTGGTCCGCCGCATCGCCTCGTGCACCTTGGCGAGGTCGCGCTTGGTGTACCCCCCGAAGGCGCTGCCGGCGTGCGGTATCCTTCCCATCATGACGATGTCGAGGGCGGTGAACGGGAAGTCCGTCGACGAGGTCTGCGGGACCACCGCGAAGAGCTTCGCGACCTCCCTTGGGGTGCGGTCGATGACGGGTGTCCCATCTACGAGGACCTGTCCCGCCTGCGGCTTGAGGTAGTTGGTCAGGCACCTGAGGAGAGTGGTCTTCCCCGAGCCGTTCGGGCCCATTATCCCCAGGAACTCGCCTGGATGGACCTCGAGAGATACGGACTTCAGGACCTTTCGGTCCCGGTAGGAGAAGTCCAGGTCCTTGACAGAGAGGTCCATCATCCCTCACGCCCCACGCTGCTCCTTCTGAGCAGGTACAGGAAGAACGGGCCGCCACAGAGCGCGGTGATGATCCCGACGGGAAGCTCCGTTGGGGCGAAGACGCTCCTGGCGATGGTGTCCGCCCATATCAGGAATATCGCCCCGGTCAGGGCGGAGGCGGGGATCAGCACCCTGTGGTTCGACCCGACGACGAGCCGGGTCATGTGCGGGACGATCAGACCCACGAACCCTATGACTCCAGTGAACGCGACGGCTGCAGCGGTGACCAGCGCGGCGACGCCGAGGATGAGCTTCTTGAGGCGCTCCGGGTCCGACCCGAGGTTGTGCGCGGTCTCCTCCCCGAGCAGAAGTGCGTCGAGTGAGCGGCCATACCTCATCACGATCACGATGCCGACGATGACCGGCAGTACCAGGATCGCGACCTTGTCCCAGCTTGCTAGGGAGAGGCTTCCCAGCAACCAGAAGACTATCTGATGGTACTCCTGCCGGGCGGAGTAGATGAGGAACGAGGTGATGGCGCCCAGGAACGAGGCCACCGCGACCCCGGACAGGAGGAGCGTGTCGACGTACACCCTGCCCTTGACCGAGCCGAGGGTGTAGACGACGAAGACCGACGCGATCGCCCCGGCGAAGGCGAGCAGCGGGGATGCCCCGGTCCCGACCACGGCGGCGAAACCGAAGATGCCTGCGGCCGCGGCCCCGAGGGCCGCGCCAGAGGAGACTCCGATGACGAACGGGTCGGCCATCGAGTTCCTGAACACGGCCTGCATGGCGGTGCCCGCGCACGCGAGCGCGGCGCCCACCATCGCGGCCATGAGCACGCGCGGGATCCTCACGTCCCAGAAGACCCACTGATACGACGAATCGCCGAACAGCGCATCGAAGGCCTCATCGAAGGAGAGTTTCGTCGGGGCGCCAGGCCCTATCGGTCCCAGACTCCCCACCATGATGGCTAGGAAGGCCGACAGAGTCAGCACCGCACATAGTGCGACGAGCATGACCGTTCGGTTCTCCCTCATGGAAGTCATCGGACCCTAGGCCTCCGCGCCCCGACGCCCGAGGCGTCGCCTCAGGGATAGATTTCGGGGTGTATCATATGCGCGAGCTGTTCCAGCCCGTCGACTATCCTCGGGCCGTACCTGCTCAGGATGTTGTCGTCGATGGAGTATATCGCGTCCTCCTCGACGGCGGTTATCTGGTCCCAGCCCTCCCGGCTGGATATCTCGGTGGCGTTCGTGGTCGTCATCACTCCGACCGTGTAGATGATGATGTCTGGGTCGGAGGCGATGATGAACTCGGACGTGAGCTCCGGGTACTCGCTGTCCGCTTCGTGGGCTATGTTCTCCGCCCCGGCGAGCGCTATGAGGTCGT
Source organism: Thermoplasmata archaeon (assembly GCA_025457845.1). The sequence continues at coordinate 19,797 of JALOTO010000022.1, forward strand.
CGCCAAAGGACCCTGGACCGTAGGTCCAGAGCGGGTAGTACTCTATGTACACCTTGGGCTTGGACACGCCGTCGGCGAGGGTGATGGCCTTTACCGCCTCGACCCTCTCCTCGAGGGTGTTCGCGAGTTCGTCGGCCTCCTGCACGTGGCCGGTGATCAGCCCGGCGAGCCTGACGTCCTTGTAGATGTCCTCCATGGTCCTGGCGGCGAAGAGGAAGTACGGTATCGACTGGTTGGTGATGAGGCTCAGCTGCTGCTGTGGGACGAGGTCGCTGCAGACCACCAGGTCCGGCTCCAGGCCGATGATGGCCTCGATGTTGAGGGTGAACGATCCCACGCTGGGCAGGTCGAGCGCCTCCGCGGGGTAGTCGCTGTAGTCGTCCCTTCCGACGACATGGTCGCCTGCGCCAATCGCGAACAGCAGCTCGGTCGTCGTGGGCGCGACGGAGACAATCCTGTCGGCGATGCCGTCAAGGACGACGGTTCTGTTGTAGTCGTCCTCGAGCGTCATGCTCACTATGTTGCCCCATTCATCGGTGACGACGATGGCCTTCGCCCCGTCGTACTCGTCCTCCGGCGCCTCCTCGGCGTCGGTGGGCGCCACGAGGTATCCCACGGCGAACGCGGTGACGGACGAGACCGCCACTGCTATCGCGATGATCACGAACAACTTGGTCTTGTCTTCCTTGCCCGACTGCATCTGTATGCCTCCAATCCTCTTCGCACGGCCGGTCCCGCCTGCGCGTGACGGTTCCGTGCATTAAAGCGTACTTGAAATAATGAAAGTGTATTTTAAAGTTTCGGGGATGAGGGGACGGAAGGCACGCTGTCCGACGGAAATGGGAGAAGGAAACGGTTTCGAATCCGTGGCCTCTACTTCTTCACGACCTCTTTGAAGCTGGCCTCGAGGATGTCCATGGCCTGTTCCAGGACCTCGCTGGGCATCAGCATCGACGGGTGCAGCCTGATGACGTTGTCGTAAGTGCCGCACGTCAGAATGACCATGCCCCTCTTCAGCGCCGCGACCTTGATCGCCTTGGTCTCCGCCGCGGCCGGGGTCTTCGCCTTCGGGTCGCTCACGAGCTCGACGGCCATCATCGCGCCCATCCCCCTGACGTCCCCGACAATCGGGAAGGCCTTCTGGATCTCCTTCAGGCGCTTCGTCATGTACGAGCTGACATTGGCTACGTTCGGCAGGGCCTTCTCTATGATGTCGAACTGGGCCAGGGCGGCTGCGCACGCGACGGGGTTTCCCCCGAAGGTCCCTCCGAGCCCCCCGATCTGCGGAGCGTCCATTATCTCAGGCCGGCCCGTGGTGGCCGACACCGGGAACCCTCCACCGATGCCCTTCCCGCTGACCAGCATGTCCGGCTCGACGCCGGGCCAGTGCTGCACGCACCACATCTTGCCGGTCCTGCCGGCGCCCGTCTGGATCTCGTCGTCGACGTAGACGACGCCGTGCTTCCTGCAGATCTTGGTTATCTTGGCGTAGAACTCCTTGGGAGGAACGATGAAGCCACCCTCGCCCGCGATCGGCTCGCCGATGAGACAGGCCACCTTCCCCTGGAACTGCGGGGACGACCACGTCTCGTCGATCTTGTCGGCGCATGCGATGCCGCATGACGGGTACGTCATGTCGAGCGGGCATCTGTAGCAGTACGCGAACTCCACTTTGTAGGTCTCTGGGAGAGGGCCGAACCCGGCCTTGTACGGCATCTCCTTGGACGTGAGGGCCATGGCCATCATGGTCCTGCCGTGGAACGCGTGGACGAACGAGAACGCCGCCGGCTTCTTCGTGAACTGCCTGGATATCTTGACCGAGTTCTCAACAGCCTCCGCACCGGAGTTGTAGAGCACCGACTTCGATAGGCCAGCATGCGGCGCGGTCTTCGCGAGCTTCTCCGCCAGGCGCACGTATCCCTCGTACGGAGTGACCTGGAAACAGGTGTGCAGGAACCTCTCGGCCTGGGATTTGACAGCGTCCACGACCTCCTTGGGGCAGTGGCCGACGTTCGTGACTCCGATGCCGCTGCCCATGTCTATGAAATCGTTCCCGTCGACGTCGGTGAATATCGACCCCTCGGCCCTGTCGATGAATATCGGCGCGGATATCCCGACGGACTTCGAGATGTACTTGTCCCTGAGTCCCATGAGCTCCTTGGACTTCGGCCCCGGGACCTCTGCGGTCTTGATTGAAGCTTTTTTCGTAGTCATGGTCATACCTCGAAACTTGTGCGACGCTTGAAGGTCCGATTCGTGCATGGTTGAAAACGTAGATATTACTTTAGCATCCGCCTTTTAATCCCCTTTGCGTGGGGAAGGGTCTGACGATTTCCCCGCATCCTTCGCAGTGCGGCTCTCCCAGACCCTGAGGGACAGGAAGAGCGCCGGGACCACGAACGGGGCGAGGGTGCTCTTGACCGACACGGCCAGGAACGCCAGCGACACCAGCAGCACCCTGTCGTTGATGCTCTTCAGCCTCAGCCCGAGCAACAGGGTGACGCCGATCGCGGCGATGCTTATCACCGAGTAGTACGGGCTGTCGGGCATCAGCTCGCTCAGGAGGGTGCCGCCCATCGGCCGGTCCTCCCTGGTCTCCCCGCTCGAATAGATGAACACGGTGGAATCGAGGACGTCGGAGACGCCGAACGGCACCAACACCACCAGTGCAAGCGCTCCGCACGCGACGACCGCACCAGCTGTCCTCAAGAGAGCCGAGATGTCCCTCACCCTGACGCGCGTCTGCAGGTCGTGGATCAGGACGACCGCGAGCGGGATCGCCGCGAAGATCTTGGTGAGGGTGGCGAGGCCGAGGACCAACAGCGAGAGCTCGTGCGGAAGGACCTTGGACCTGTCCCTCAGGTGCAGCGCCACGACCATCAGCAGGAGCGTGAGGGCCGAGTTGTCGAAGGCGAGGAACACGACGACCATGCCAGCCGCGGGGGCGAACATGAGCCAGTCCGCGCGGAACCTGAGATTGAGGACGTACATCGAGGCGGCCGCGAGGACCACGTTGACGAGGACGAACCACGTCGGAGAACCGAGCCATCCAAGAGCGCCGTAGCAGGACGAATAGAACAGGAGGTCGAGCGGGAGGTAGTTGTACGGGCCGTACGCCCACAGGATGTCGCCGTCGGCCTGGTCGCCTATGAGTACGAAGTGGCCCATCTCGGCGAACCTCGGAACGACGGGCTCCACGTACGGGTTGGTGCCGTCGAGGAAGGCGTCGGCTGCGGCCTCGACGGCGTCGTCGACGTCATGGCTCCTCTCGAAGTAGTCGTACCCGGCCGCGAAGACGGACGCCGAAAACAGGAAGCAGATCCACAGGACGGTCGCGAGCACCTTCCGGCTCGGCCGCCTCTTGACCAGGCGGGAGAGGACCCCGGTGTACTTGGCGTCGACCAGCCAGATGAGGGCTATGACCACTATCAGGATGTTGTACAGCCAATCGAACAGGCACGCGCCCCCAGGACCCCTCGACGTCCGGGAAGGCACGTAGGGGTACAAATCGTGTGCGATGCCCGCGGCCTAGAAGTATCCCGCAACGTCCTGCTGCCTCTGCCCCTTGCTCTTGTTCTCGGCGTCCTTGTGCAGCACCTTGAGCTGGGCCTCGAGCCTCTCGGCCTCCTTGCAGAGCGGCTCGACGTTGAGATTCATGTGCAGGATCATCTGGTCTATGGCGGCGAGTATGAGGGCGGCCGCGCGCGCGTCCGCGGTGTCAGGCCGCGCCTCGGCGAGGAGGGTGATGACATCGACCCCGCGCCTCTTCCCTTCGTTGAGGAGCACTCCGGCAGTGCCCGAGATGACCCCTTCCACGAACGGCTCCGCGTCGGCCTGCTTGAGCAGCGCCTGGGCCGATTCGGTGCTCCCTATCCCGTAGACGGCAATCTCCGAGGCCTCCTCGATCTCCTCCTCGTCCTCGCCGTGCTCCACGACGAGCCCGCCTGCGGAGATGATGAGCCTGCACTTCTGGGTCTGGGCGAAGTCGACCATGGACGTCCCGAGAGGCCTGAGAGAGGCCTGAGAAGGTTAGCTGCAGGCTGCAGCTCGGTCGAGAAGACGACGACCTGCTGGTCCCCCTCCCTCAGGAACGGGCGCGCGTACACGCGCGCCGGTCCGAGCGGCTCCCCGTCACGGATCAGTGAGACTGTCGGGAAGAGGTCGGAGTCCATGGCGGCTATGTACTCCATCTTGAGGAGGGCGATGAGGTAGTTGGCGACGATGGAGCTGACGAGCCCCACGCTGGGGAAACCATCTATCACGACTGCGTTCCTCAGGTCCATGC
>JALOTO010000144.1 GCA_025457845.1 Thermoplasmata archaeon
CGATCTCCCCGCCCCCGGACGTCGTGATCATGGACTTCAGGCTGCCCGTCAAGAACGGCATCGAGGTCATGGCGGAGATACTCAGGGTGGACCCGAGGGCGCGCGTGCTGTTCGTTAGCGCGGACATGACGGCGAGGAGGCCGGCCATCGAGGCGGGAGCCGCGGGGTTCTTCGTCAAGCCCTTCGGGATGGCCGAGCTCATGGCCAAGATCAGGGCGCTTGCGGACATGGAAGGCCCATGAGCTGGGAAGGCCGGCCCCGCGCCGGCTCCGTCGAGATTCGGGAGAGGGAGCCCATGCTTTCGGCCCGCCGACATTCCCAGTGGACCCTCGGGCCGCGATCCCGGCCCAAAAGGATTCAAACACCGTAGACGTTCAGCGTTCGGATGCAGGCATCCGTGCTCAACAGGATCGTCGACGAGTCCTCGAGGAAGCTCCTGCAGATCGCTTCGCCCTCCGTCAGATACTGGGTCCTCACCGACATAATGAGGAAGGGGAGGGAGGACCGGGAGGTGCAGAGGACCTTCGACGAGTGCAGGGCGTACCGCCCCATGATCAAGCTAATAGAGGCAATCCGGCCGGACGGCACATGGCCCATATCATCGAGCCAGAGAGCCCTCGGCCCGGACGGGTTCCACTCGGCGACCTACCACGAGCACATCACCATCCTCAAGAACCTGCTCTCCCTGCTCCACTACAACTGCGACCACACGGACGAGCGCATACACGCGGTCCTGGACAGGCTCATGGGCAGGCAGACCGACGAGGGTTACCTGAGCGGGCCCCTGGGCCATCCGTTCCCCCAGCCCCACTACAACGGCTACGCACTCTGCGACCTCTGCGGGTTCGACAGGGAGTACGACAAGGACGTCAATAGGATAGCGGGATGGCTCTACTCCACGCAGCGGTCGGACGGCGGGTGGATCCAGCCGTACGTACAGGATGTCATGTGCCTCCCGCAATACAGGCACATGAGCATGGAGGAGTTCGTCCAGATGATGAGGGACGGCAGGGAGGAGGTCCCGGCCCCAGAGGACCTGGGGGATGTCCCGAGCTGCCACTGGACCACGCTCATGGTCCTGTGGGGGCTAATGGAGCAGCCGTTCATGAGGAAGGACTCGAGGATCAGGAGGGCGACGAGCTTCATGGCCGGGAGGTTCTTCGAGAGGAACCCGCACGCCAACTTCTATCAGAACGAGAAGAACTGGATGACGGTGAAGTACCCGCCGAACAAGTGCGGCGGGCTCGTGGCCCTCTACGTCATGACGAAGATCGGCGTCGGGGCCGAGGAGCCCAGGATGGAGGAGCCGATCAAGTGGCTCATCTCGGCCAGATACAGGGACGGCTTCTGGACGGAGTCGAACAGGCCCCACACGGAGGCGGGGCAGTGGCTCACCCTCATGGCGATACTCACGCTGGACAGGTATGCGAAGGGGCTGTAGCCGGAGCCGGCGCTCACCTGGGCCTGCGGACCATGACCCAGTATTCGGACGAGGTCACGGGTTCGATGTGCGAGGAGACGACCTCGAACCCCATGCGTCCGTAGAACCTGAGCGCCCTGGGGGAGTAGGTCTCGAGATAGCACAAGGCCCCCGCACGGTCCGCCTCGTCCAGGGTCGGCCGGAGTAGGTCACTGCCGATGCCCTTGCCCTGGGCGGCCGGCGAGACGCCGAGTATCGACAGGTACCACGCATCGCCGTCGATCGATCGGCTGGTCCTATCGGACATGAACTCGATGATCCGGTCGTAGTCCGCCATCCCCTGCCTGCCCAGGACCCCCTCGAGGAACCTGTGCTTCTCGCGCTTGGCCTCGGCCTCGACGGAAGGCGGCTGTGGGAGGGTCCAGATTGCCGCCCCCGTCTGGTCGTCGGACACCTGGACGGTCCCGATCTCACGGCCTTCCTTCATCGAGTAGTCGAAGTAGGCTTCCAGCGCCCTCCGTCTCAGGAAGCGGTCGGTGGAGAAGTCCCTGGTTATCCTGGAGTAGAACGGGTCGACCTCCAAAGCCTCGACCAGGTTCGTCACCACGGATGCGGTCCGGTCATCGTCTCGCATGTCCGGCCGCTCATGTTGGATCCCTCACATAAGGGATGCGGTCCACAGCGGGGGAGGAGCGCGCACGAAGACATGATGAGCCGGAACGCCGATACTGTGGCGGAGGAGACCCGGATGACCAGACCAGGTGCCCTGAAGGCACTAGTGGCGCTAGAGGTTGTGTTCGCGTTCGTCGGCTTCATGAGTGGCTACGGGCTGCTGTCGTCGCCATCGGGGGAAGGGCTCGGGCTCTCGCTGGACCTCCTAGAGGACGCCCCCGTCGGGGACTACACGCTGGTCGGCCTGTGGTTCGTCGCGTTCTACGGGGTGGTCCCAGTCCTCGCGGCCTACGGCCTGTGGACCAGGAAGAGGTGGGGCTGGACGGACCCGCTGAACGCATGGACCGGGCAGAACTGGGCATGGACGCTGACGGCCGCTCTGGGCATCATACTGCTGCTTTGGATCCTCCTGGAGGTGGTGTTCGTGGGACTGCTGGGAGGGATCGGTGGGGCCATGCAGGCCATCATCACCGTACTCGGCCTTTTGATACTCGGGCTCGTGACGCGGCCTTCAGTCAGGCAGTGGATGAAGCTCGATTCAGCATGAGATGGCCAATGCACGATGAAGAGGAGGGAAGTCCGAGGAATCATTCTGGGCCCAATGCGGACCGGCTCCTCCCCGAGTCATCCGTCTCCGAGTCGATCGATGTTCAGAGCAGCTTGCGGTCGAACTCCTCCAGGCCTATGGCCTCGCACAGGTCCTCGACGAGCCGGACGTGCTCCTCGCTGTGCGAGGCGACGCCCCCCTTGACCATGATCGGGTTGATGTCGTAGTCTATCGCGCCGAAGAAGGTCGCGAGCGCGCAGCCGCTCGCGCTCAGGCCCACGATGACGACGGCGTCACAGCCCAGCTTGCGGAGCATGGAATCCAGCCCGGTCTTGTTGAACGAGTTCGGATAGGTCTTGGTCACCTTCGTGTCCTCGTGCTTGATCTGGACGGCAGGGACGAACTCGAACCCTGGTGTCCCGGGCAGGACGCCCCTGTCCTTGGCCTCGTGGTAGATGACTATCAGGGGGAGGTCCTTCTCCCTGAACCAGCGGATTGCGCCGTTCATGACATCCATGCGCCTCTCGACGGATTCCCTCAGCGCGGGGGTCTCATCCAACCATGCTTTCTGGATGTCTACGACAAGGAGGGCGGGCTTCATGCTAGCACCAAGGGGATATGCACGCCGCCTCTCATATCCGTTCCGTGGAATCGATGGGGATGCGCCTCATCTCAGGCATTCTCGGTGCATGAGAAATTGCCCGGCCACGATCCTCGCCCGATGGAGGGGCTCCGTCCGTCAGGTCCTCTTGCGCGGGAGGATGTCCTCGGGGACCTCGATGGCGAACTGACACACCGGGTCGCCCCAGAGGGCCGACTTCGTCACCTCTATCTTCAGCGGCCTCCCGAAGGCGACCTCGAACGGCCGCTTGCAGAAGCCCGCGCTGCAGGAACAGAGGTTCCGCGACATCGTCTTCCCAGAGAGGATCGATTCGCGCGCCAGCGGGCAGTGGCAGCAGTAGTATCTCTTGGTCTTCGGATCCATCTCCCGGAGATAGGCGATGGCCATGTACGGGATCTTGGTGTGGTAGATCAGGGCCCCTCTCCTCACGCCGATCCCGACATCTGGGTTCTTGCGCACGAAATCGATGACGCTCCGGTCTATTCTCTGGTTGTAGTACAGGGTGCCGTCCCTAAGGTAACCCTCGAGCTCCTCCAGGTACAGCCGTCTCCGCTTGCGCAGGTAGTCATCGACGTCCTTCGATGCCAGGAACAGCCTTCTCTCCTCTGAGTGTCGCTCGGGCGGGCTGACGTCTGGACAGTTCTGCTCCAGGAACTCCCTCGTGGCTTCATCGCCGATCCCAGATTCCAGCCTGTTCAGGAAATCGGTGGTCGCCTTCGGCATGCGCTTCGCGGGTGTGCCGATCGCAGGTGGCTCGAATCCTCCCAGGACCTTCCTCTGCTGGCTCTTCCCATACCTCTTCCCGAAGCTCTCGTTCAGAGATGTGAGTTGGTCTGAGTTCAACACCTCGAGGAGAAGGGCGACGGCGTCGTTGTTCCCGGC
>JALOTO010000145.1 GCA_025457845.1 Thermoplasmata archaeon
AACACGATGACCCTCGAGTCCGGCTTGGCCAGGAACTGCTGCCTCAGGATCGGCTCGACCTTCTCGAGTTTCGGGTGGTCCTCCTCCATCGAGTACAGGAGGGTCCTGGCCTGCTGGAACCTGGCGTCCTTCGCGAGGTCCTTGGAGGCCTTCGACCCCTCCTTCTCAGAGCCCTCCTTGACCTGCTTGTCGAAGTAGCTCTCGAGGGCGCTCCGCCCCTGCGTCTGAGCGAGCTCGATGCCGTGGTTGATCTTCATCGCCATGGCCTGGACGCTCGCCGCCTTGAAGAGATTGAAGTTCTTCGTGCCCGAGTTCAGCCTCGCCCTGATGACGTTCCCCGCCTGCAGGAAGTCCCTGGTGGTCGGGGGCTTGTCCGGATCGAGGAACCCGAACGCCCGCAGCTTCTTCACCTGCTCGTCCAGTATCTGCTGTAGGAGGAAGATGACCCTGGACATCCCCTCCGGCATACCCACGCCTATGAGCTCGGTCTTGACGTCCTGGACATACTTGACGACGTCGTCGTCCAGTTCGGACCGGATCTCGACGTTGGTGATGCCGAGGTTCTCGCAGACCTCCGCTATCTTCGCGACATCAGACCCCGGGGATGCGGTCATTCCGAGGGCTATGCCCCCTGTCTCGGCGTACTTCTTCGCGATGGAGACATAGGCGTAGTCGCCCACGGCGCGGTGCGCCTCGTCGAACACTATGAGCCTGACGTCGTCGAGGACGATCCTCTCCTCCGCCAGGTCGTTCTCTATCACCTGCGGCGTGGAGACCACCAACCTGGCCTCTTCCCAGGTGTCCTTCCTCCTCTCAGGGGCGACCTCGCCGGTGAAGAATTCCGGGTCGACCCCCACGAGGTGCGCCTTCAGGAAGCCCGCGTGCTGCTGCACGAGGGGCTTCGTCGGCGCCATGAAGAGGACCTTGCCCGTCGGCTTTGAGAGGGCGTCTGCGATGAGCATGAGGGCGACGATGGTCTTGCCCATCCCGGTCGGGAGCACGACGAGGGTCGACTCCCTCATCGCCGTGGTGGCGATGTTGACCTGGTAGTCCCTCAGCTCGATGGAGCCTGGCCTGACCAGTGGGTGCTCGAAGTACACGGGCGGTCTAGAACTCACCGTGGGTATGTATGTTTGCCTAGTGCCCCTGCGAATCTAGTGGCAGCCGGAGCAGCCGCCGCCGCAGGAGGGTGCGCCCTTCGACTTCACCCTCACGACGACGCCTGGTCCCTGGGGGGTGTCCACGGAGTCCACCGTGGCCTCCTTGAGGTCTCCCTCCAGCTTCTTGTCGTAGATGAGCGTGAAACCGTCGACCTTGATCTCGAGGTCGGCATCGGACTTCTTGTCGAAGCCCATCATGTAGGCAGGGCCAGAGCATGAATATCCAGCGAAATAGATCCTGATCGGTTCGCTTCTCTTGTCCTCGGAGACGATGGCCCTTATCGTCTCGACGGCCTTGGGTGTTACTGTTACCATGGGTTTCGCCCAGCAAGAATGAGGATGGCGCTGTATTTAATCATTTTCGCGTGAGCGGACGGGCATGTCACGCGCTATACTGGCTCAGTCGGGGATGACCCGATCGAACCCCTCTGCGCCGACCGTTTTCGTGGCATCGATGCCCACTTTTGTCGTGGTCTCGTCCGCGCTCGGGTCCAGGCTGCTCCCGCGCGCGTTCTCTATGACCACAAGGCCCTTGTGCCCCTGGAACCTCGTGGCGACCGCCCACTCGACGTCCTGGTCGCTGTAGATGTCTATGTCGTTGTCCACGACCGTGACCATCTTCATGGACGGGTGGGCTCCGAGGGCCGCCATGATGGCGTTGACCGAATCGCCCTCCTTCTGCTTGGTGATCGAGACCACTCCGTGGAGCCAGCAGCAGCCGCCCTCCGTCAGCCTGACGCCGTGCACCTCCGGGACCGCGACGCCCACCGCCCTGTGGATGACCGGCTCCCTGGGCATCCCCATCATCAGGAAGTGCTCGTTCGCCCCCGGGAGGATGGTCTGGAAGATCGGGTCGTCCCTGTGGTAGATGCGGTCTATCTCCACGACCGGTTGCTTCCTGACAGGGTCCTGCGTGCCAGTGATGTCGACGAACGGCCCCTCGTCCGCGGTCTCCTTGGTCAGCCGTCCCTCGAAGACGTACTCGGCGAAGGCCGGCACCCTGAGCCCGCTCCTGGTCTTCCTGACGCACACGGGCTCGTTAAGGCAGGCCTTCCTCAGCGAGCTAGCGACCGTGAGCTCGTCCTTGCCGAACTCGAGGTTCATTGCGGCGGAGAGCATGATCGACGGGCAGAGGCCGACCGCGACGGCTATCTTGAGGTCCTCCCCTTTGGCGAGCGCGCGCCTGTGCAGCGCGTGCAGGTGCCTCGGGACCACCCTGATCGCGAACCGCTTCTCGCCAATGACCATCATCCTGTGGAACGACATGTTGCGGATGCCGTCGTGCTCGGCGACGACCACTCCGGCCGTGATGAACCTGCCACCGTCGCCCTTGTAGAACTTGGGTATCGCGCTCTCGCGGAGGTCGAAGTCGGTGAGGACGTTCTTGTCGAACGGGGCGCTCTCGAGCAGCTGCGGCTCCGAGGGCGAGTCCATCGCCTGGAGCATCTTCCGGTTGAGCTCCTGCGAGGTGGTCCCCATCGCCTTGGCGATGCGCTCCCTGGTCGACCAGAGGTTCCCCACTGCCCTGTACCCGTCCAGGTTCTCGAAGAGGACGGGCCTCGTCCTCTCCTTGAGGAGTATCCTGGTGAGCTCCAGGTCCCTTGAGATCCTGCCCTTGACCACGACGGTGTCGTCGAACTGCGAGAGCAAAGCCCTGACCGACAGACAATCACCTTGTCCAGGCCATGCCATAATGCGTATTTCTACCCTTTCTCCGCCGTCCAGCATGAGATGCGGGGTCATCACTCTTTTATACGTTCCTGAGTATCGAGTCCGACGTGGACCTAGAGGAGACAGTGCGCAAGTACGCGCTCCAGAACGCGGTGCAGTTCGGTGGCAAGGCGACGATGGGCTCCGTCCTCGGAAAGGTCATGGCGGAGAACCCCGACCTCAGGCAGAAGGCCAAGGAGGTCTCGTCCGTTGCGAAGGACATCATAGCCGCAGTCAACAGGCTCACGCCCGAACAGCAGAAGAGCGCCCTCATGGAGGCCGCGCCGGAGCTGCTCGAAAAGAAGGAGAGGGTCAGGGAGACCGGCCTGCCCGACCTGAAGAACGTCACGGGCGAGGTCCGGATGCGCATGGCCCCCAACCCGTCCGGGCCGCTTCACATCGGCCACAGCCGCATGGCGATACTGAACGACGAATACGTCAAGCGCTACGGCGGCATCTGCTACAACCGGTTCGAGGACACCGATCCCGCCAGGATCGACCCGTCCGGGTACGACTCCATCCCCGCCGATTTCGACTGGCTCGGCGTCAAGATACACAAGACCATCATCCAGAGCGAGAGGTTCGAGACCTACTACGAGGTCGCGAAGAAGCTCGTCGAGATGGGCAAGGCGTATGTCTGCACCTGCAGGCCCGAGGTCTGGAGGGACCTCAAGAACCACAAGAAGCCCTGTCCCCACCGGGAGCTGCCCGTCGAGGACCAGATGCTCGGGCTCGACAAGATGTTCGACGGCTCGTTCAAGCCGGAGGAGGCGTCGGTCGTCGTCAAGACGGACCTGAACCACCCGAACCCGGCGATACGCGACTTCGTCGCGCTGAGGATCGACGACACCCCCCATCCGAGGACGGGGACGAAGTACCGCGTCTACCCGCTCATGAACCTGGCCGTGGCCGTGGACGACCACCTGCTGGACCTCACCCACGTCCTACGAGGGAAGGACCATCTCAACAACACATACAGGCAGGAGTACATCTACGACTACCTCGGATGGAAGAAGCCCGAGTACATCCATTACGGGCGTGTCTCGATCGAGGACGCCGTCCTGAAGACCTCAATCACCTCGAAGGGGATCAAGGAGGGGCAGTTCACCGGCTGGGACGACCCGCGCCTCGGGACCATCGCCGCGCTGAGGCGTAGGGGCATACGCCCGGAGGCCATACGCCGCTACTGGGTCGAGACGGGGATCAAGGAAGTGGACATGGCCGACAGGTACTTCTTCGTGGCCGACCCGGTCGGCGTCAAGATCGAGGGCACGGGCGCCATCGCCGCGAAGGCACCCGTGCATCCGGACCACCCAGAGCGTGGCGTCAGGGAGCTGAATGTGACAGAGGGGTCGCAGGTGTTCGTCCCGAAGGACGACCTCCCGGAAGATGGGCGCAAGGTGAGGCTCAAGGACCTCTCCAACTTCGACTACAAGAATGGTCGACTCGTGTTCGCGGGCAACGACCTCTCCGTCCTGAAGGACGGGGTGCAGATCATCCACTGGGCCCCGGCGGACGCGGTCCCGGCCGAGATGCTCATGACTGACGGGACGACCAAGTCGGGCGTAGCCGAGCGCGGCCTCCTGAAGGCGAAGGGC